>MFSY01000113.1:6521-11649 GCA_001785175.1 Candidatus Muproteobacteria bacterium RIFCSPHIGHO2_01_FULL_65_16
GTTATGCCGGCAGCTTGAAGCCCGCCACCGAGGCCTGGAGCTCGCGCGCGAGGTCGGAAAGTTTGCCGATGGACTCCGCCGTCTGGCGTGAACCCGAGGACGTCAGCGTGGTGGTTTCCTGAATCTTCGCCATGCTGCCGGAGACGTCGGTCGCGGTCTCGGACTGGCGATGGGCGTCGCGCGCGATGCTCACGATCAGGTCCGAAAGCTGCTCGGACACCGATTCGATCTCGCCGAGCGCCTGGCCGGCGGCGTCCGCCAGGCGCGTGGTCTCGACCACGCCGTTGGTCGCCTGCTCCATGGAGGCCACCGCCTCGTTGGTGTCGGCCTGAATCGTCTTCACCAGCTCGCCGATCTGCTTGGTCGCCTCGGCCGAGCGCTCCGCCAACCGCTGCACTTCGTCCGCCACCACCGCAAACCCGCGACCCGCCTCGCCCGCCATCGCCGCCTGGATCGCGGCGTTGAGCGACAGGATGTTGGTCTGCTCGGCGATGTCGTTGATGAGCTCGACGATTTCACCGATCTGTTGCGAGGATTCGCCGAGGCGCTTGATGCGCTTCGCGGTCTCCTGGATCTGCTCGCGCATCTGGTCCATGCCCTTGATCGTGTCCTGCACCGCCTCGGCGCCGCGTTTCGCGGTGGCCACCGAACCCTGCGCCACCTCGGCCGAGCGCTCGGCGCTCTTGGACATGTCGTCCATCGAGCGCGCCATGGCCTTCACCTTGTCGGTGGTCTCGGTGATCTGGACCGCCTGGCGCAACGCCGCCTCGGTCAGCTCGGTCGCGGTCTGGCGGCTGCTTTCCGACGCCGCCGCCACCTGGGCCGACGCCTCCTTGATGTGCAGCACCAGGTTGCGCATCTCGCGCACGGCGTAGTTGATCGAGTCCGCGATCGCGCCCGTGATCTGCTCCGTCACTTCCGGCTGGATCGTCAGGTCGCCGTCGGCCAGGCTGCCCATCTCGTCCAGCAGCTTGAGAATGGCGTCCTGCGTGACGCGGTTCTGCTCGGAGCTCACGCGCGCGCGACCGCGCGCGTCCACCACCAGCCTGCGGGTCAGGAGGAACAGGAACAGCAGCGACGCCATGCCGGACCCGACGATACCGACGCGAACGATGGCGCGGGCCTCGCCCAGCTCGCCGTAGGCGTCCACCAGCGTGCCGACCTCCTTCAGCAGCGGGTCGCTCTGCTCGAACACGATCTGGCTGGCGCGTTGCGACACGAACAGCTCGGCGGCGCTGCCGAGGATGCCCTCGACGTGGTTGTTGATGTCCTTGAAGATGCCGACCGATTCCTCGAGCTTGGCGCGGATCACGGGCGGCGCCACCTTGCGCAGCCGCATCTCGGACTCCTTGAACAGCTTGGCGTCCTTACCGAACTGGGCGGCCGCCACCGCCGCCTCGCCGCCGCCCTGGGAGAACAGGTTCACGTCCTTGGCGATGCGCTGCGAGAGCATGCCCTGGCGGCTGGCGATGTACAGCTGGTCCTGGCGCATGCCGGCCCTGGCGCCCAGCTCCACGACCTCGTCGGAGATCGCGAGCAGCAACGGGCTCATCTGGTTGATCGCGAGCACGTGGTCGCGCATCTCGAACAGCGGCTTTTCCTGCGAGGTGATCTGATCCACCTGGGCGCGCAGGCCCTCGTTCGGCTTCGGCGCCCAGAGCTTTATGACCGCGTCCAGCGCCGGCCTGATCTTGACCGGGGTGGGCTGGACGCCGAGCGCGGGGTTGCCGTCGCGCAGCGTGACGACGATCGCCTCGAAGCGGTCGCGCGAGTCCTTGAGCGCCTTGAACGCCACCGGCTGACCGAGCACCGCCTCGCGCGCGTCCTTCGCCAGGCGCTGCGAGAGCATCAGCAGCTGCGACGATTGCTCGATGTATCTGGATTCGCGTTCGGTCCGCTGCGCGTTGACGAAGAGCAGCCACACCACCGCGACGATCGAGAGCACCATCCCGCTCAGGACGAACGGCAGGCCGCGGAACAGGCCGAGGAGGCCGCCGAGGCCCGGCAGCCGGCCTCGCCGCGGCCTCGGCACCTCGATATATTCCTCGCCCGCCGGCGCCGCGGCCTGCTCGGCGGACAGATCAATGACGTCCTCGGAAGGCCGGTCGAGCGGGTTGCCCAGGGTTGTCTTTGCTTTAGCCATGACTGCTTCCCTCACATAGATAGACTCGAAATTGACTTCGTCTCAGGCGGCTACATGCCGGAAGGACATGCTCTCCGCCAACGTCTTCATGTCGAACACGCCCCACAACACGTTGTCGCGCAAAAACGCGCCGTTCAGGTGCGTCAGCACCGGATCGTCCAGTCCCGTCAGGTTCTGCCGCTCCAGCTCCTCGTCGAAATGGCGCAGTCCCAAAACCTCGTTCACCAAGAGCCCGGTGTTCAGACCGGGGATATTCATGACCAGCAGGCGCGTCTTGTCGTCCATCGGCACCGACGGCTTGCCGTAAAACTCTGGCAGATCAACGATCGTGATCAGGTTGCCGCGCACGTTGGCCACGCCCTTGAGCCACGACTTCGTCCCCGGCACCAGCGTCATGTCCGGGGGCGGCAGCACCTCCGACACCTGATCCAGCGGCGTCACCGCGAACATGTCGCCGACGCGAAAGCCGACACCGGTCCAATACGTCGTCGCCTGGACTTCCTGCGGCAGTCCGGGCGCGGTCTCCATGCTCTCCTGCTGCATCTTGCGCAGCAGGTCCAACGGATCTTGTACGGCCCTGGTCATGTCCGGTCACAGCGATTTGATCTTGCCTATCAGGTCCTTTTCCGTGATCGGCTTCACCAGGTAATCCCGCGCGCCCTGCCGCAGCCCCCAGGCCTTGTCGGTCTCCTGGCCCTTGGTGGAACAGATGATGACCGGAATCGCGGCGGTGTCGGCGGCCTTGGCGATGGCGCGCGTGGCCTCGAACCCGCTCATGCCGGGCATGACAATGTCCATCAGGATCAGGTCCGGCTTGTCCTGCTTCGCCTTGGCGATGCCCTCCTCGCCGCTGGCGGCGGTCGTAACCGCGTACCCGTTCTTCTTCAGCATCTCGGTCAACAGATGGGCGTCGGTGGCCGAGTCGTCAATTACCAGTATGTTTTTTATCGCCATGTGCTTGCTCCACGTGATTTATTTTCGAAAGTTTCCCTTCCCGCCGTATAAAAAACACCCGCCATAAAGCGGCGTTTCCAGCCCGGTCGGCCGCGCCGGGCCATTAGCAGGTTGTTGAAAAACTCGTTTTTCAACAACCTGTCAGAGCCGCGCGGCGTCGTTCCGTCAGTGCACATACTTATTGATCACGTCAATCAGCTCTTCCTGGGTGAAGGGCTTGTTGACGTGCTCCTGCGATCCGGCGATGCGGCCGCGCGCGCGGTCGAACAGACCGTCCTTGCTCGACAGCATGATGACCGGGATGTCCCGGAAGCGCTTGTTGTTCTTGATCAGCTGGCACGTCTGATAGCCGTCCAGCCGCGGCATCATGATGTCAACGAAAATGATGTCCGGTTGATAATCCGTGATCAGCGACATGGCCTCGAAGCCGTCGGACGCCGTGAACACCTCGTAGCCCGCCTTTTTCAGCAACGCCTCGGCCGTGCGACGGATGGTGTTGCTGTCGTCAATAATCATTACTTTAATGGTCACGCGTCTTAACCCTCTCGCCGCCACACGACATTGGGCCGTCGTCCCCACCGCGGACGGAACGATTTCCCTTCGGTCCTTTTCTTGAATAAGGTAATTTATGCGATTGTTCGCCTACGACAATGATTTGTTAGCACATGTACCGGCCAAAATCTATTACGCCGGCCCCGCCGCCGTTTCCTCTACCAGATAATAGACCATCGGCCGGCGCCCTGTTTTCCGGGTCTTTGCCCGCGCTTCTGGCGCGCACACGCGCCGTGAATTTCCGGGTTTTTTGGCGCGAAAACACGCCTCCGGCTGGCTGAAGACCGGATGGATGCGGTATTGTGCGGTCGGATTTATGACATCGGATTTCAATGTCCATGGGTAACCCCTTGCGGCCGGTGGTCCCGCACCTGACCACGGCGCCGGCCGGCCCGCGGCTGGAAATCGAGCCGCTGCTGCTTAAGCGCCAGGTCGGCATCGAGCAGTGGTTCCGCGGCCACTGGCAGCGCCTGCCGCCGCCGTTTTACGCCTCGGTGGACCTGCGCAACGCCGGCTTCAAGCTGGCGCCGGTGGACACCAATCTGTTCCCCGCCGGCTTCAACAACCTGAACCCGGCGTTTCTGCCCCTGTGCGTGCAGGCGGTCCAGGCGATGATCGAGAAGCTCTATCCCGCGGCCTGCGGGGTGCTGGTGGTCGCCGAGAGCCACACGCGCAACGTCTTCTATTTCGAGAGCCTGGCGGTGCTCACGGAGATCCTGGCGCGGGCCGGCCTGCGCGTGCGCGTCGGCTCGCTGCTGCCCGACCTGCACGCGCCCAGGACCATGACGCTGCCGTCGGGCCGCGCGCTCACGCTCGAGCCCATCACGCGCGCGGGCGACAAGGTCCGCGTGGGGGATTTCACGCCCGACTTCGTCCTGCTCAACAACGATCTCTCCGCCGGGCGCCCGCCGATCCTCGAGGATCTCGCCCAGCCCGTGACCCCGCCGCTCGCGCTCGGCTGGTCGAACCGCCTCAAGTCCGACCACTTCGCCCATTACCATGTCGTCGCCGCGGAATTCGCCGAGCTCATCGGCGTTGATCCGTGGCGGATAGATCCGGTCTTCCGCCGCTGCGGCAAGATAGATTTCCACACCGGCGCCGGCGCGGACTGCCTGGCGGCGAATGTCCAGGAGGTGCTGGACGCAGCGCGCGCTAAATACCGCGAGCACGGCATCGGCGCGCAGCCGTTCGCGTTCGTGAAGGCGGACGCCGGCACCTACGGCATGGCGATCATGGCGGTCAAGGACGCGCGCGCGGTGCGCGAGCTGAACCGCAAGCAGCGGGTCAAGATGGCCCACGGCAAGGAGGGCCACGCCGTCACCGACATCATCGTGCAGGAGGGGATCTACACCTTCGAGACCTGGGGCCCGGCCAACGCCGTCGCCGAACCGGTCGTGTACCTGATCGGGTCGTCCGTCGTCGGCGGCTGCTACCGGGTCCACACCAAGCGCGGGCCGGACGAGAACCTGAACGCCCCCG
>MFSY01000113.1:11662-13964 GCA_001785175.1 Candidatus Muproteobacteria bacterium RIFCSPHIGHO2_01_FULL_65_16
CCAACCGCTTCTACGCCTACGGCGTGATCGCGCGCCTGGCGCTGCTGGCCGCGGCGCGGGAATTAAAAGCAGTCACAAGTGACAAGATACAAGATACAAGTCAAAGAACCTGAGGTTGCCATGCTGAATCTTGTATCTTGTATCTTGTATCTTGCCCTATGAAACTAGGTGTAATAATGGACCCGATCGGGTCCATCGTCATCGCGAAGGACACCAGCTTCGCCCTGATGCTCGAGGCGCAGGCGCGCGGGTGGGAGATCCATTACCTCGAGCTCGGCGACCTGTTCCTGCGCGACGGCGCGGCCTACGGGCGCACGCGCCGGCTCGGCGTGCGCGACGACCCGCGCGGCTGGTTTGAGTTCGGCGCCGAGCAGACCATCCCGCTCGCCGGGCTCGACGCGATCCTGATGCGCAAGGACCCGCCGTTCGACGCCGAGTACGTCTATACCACTTACCTGCTCGAACGCGCCGAGGCCGCCGGCGTGCTGGTCGTCAACCGGCCGCGCAGCCTGCGCGACGCGAACGAGAAGCTCTTCACCGCGTGGTTCCCGCAGTGCACCCCGCCCACCCTGGTGACGCGCGCCGCGTCCCGCTTCCGCGATTTTCTGGCCGAGCACGGCGACATCGTCCTGAAACCCCTCGGGGCCATGGGCGGCGAGTCCGTCTTCCGTCTGCGCCGCGACGACCCGAACGCCAATGTCGTCATCGAGACCATGACCGACAAGGGCCGGCGCTTCGCCCTGGCGCAGCGCTTCGTCCCGGAGATCGCCCAGGGCGACAAGCGCATATTCATGATCGCCGGCGAGCCCGCGCCGTACGCGCTCGCGCGCTTCCCGGCCCCGGGCGAGACCCGCGCCAACCTCGCCGCCGGCGGCACCGCCGCCGGCGCGGAACTGAGCGCGCGCGACCGCTGGATCTGCGCCCAGGTCGGCCCGGTGCTGCGCGAGAAGGGATTGTTGTTCGTCGGCCTGGACGTGATCGGCGATTACCTCACCGAGATCAACGTCACCAGCCCGACCGGCGTCCGCGACCTCGACCGGATCTACCACCTCGACCTCAGCGCCGCCGTCCTCGACGCCGTGGCCGCGCGGCTCACGCCCCGGGGCTAGCGCCATTTGGGTTATAATTCCGGAAACTCTTGTTCACGCCGGATCTCCAACACAGCATGACGGCACCGCTCACCTACGGCCTGACCCCCAGCGATCGCCTGGGGGTGAGCGTTTTCGGCTCGTTCCTGCTGCACATGATCGTCATTCTCGGGGTGACGTTCGCCGTCCCCAAGCTGCGCGAGCTGGAGGGGCTGCCGACGCTCGAGATCACGCTCGTGCAGACGCAGAGCGAGCGCGCGCCGGAGAAGGCCGAATTCCTGGCCCAGGCCAACCAGGACGGCGGCGGCGACAGCGAGCGCGCCGACATCGCGCGCAACCCCCTGCCGGTGCGCGAGGTCGCCGAGCTGAATCGCAACTTCCCCCTCAGCCGTCCGGCGCCGCAGCCCCGGATCGTCGCGCGCGAGGCGCCCGATCTCCTGACGCAACCGCACGCGGACCGCAAGATCCACGCGCTCGATCCGCGGCCGCACACAAAGGAAGAGCGAACGGCGCCGCCGCAGCTCGGGCTCTTCGAGCACCGCGAGGCGACCGAGGAGCGCGCGCGCCTCAACGCCGAGATCAGCCGCGTGTGGCAGGAATACCAGAAGCGCCCGCGACACAAGTACCTCAACGCCCGCACCCAGGAATACAAGTACGCCGCCTACATGGACGCGTGGCGCGCCAAGGTCGAGCGCATCGGCAACCTGAACTACCCGGAGGAGGCGCGCCGGCGCGGGATCTCCGGCAACCTGGTGCTGCACGTGGTGCTGAAGCAGGACGGCGGCGTGCACGAGATATCCGTGCTGCGCGGCTCGGGCCACAAGCTGCTGGACGACGCCGCAGTGCGCATCGTCGAGCTCGCCAGCCCGTTCGCGCCGTTCCCGCGCGACATCCGCGCCGAGACCGACGTCCTGCACATCACGCGCACCTGGAAGTTCAACGAGGTCCTGTCGAGCGATCAGTATTGAGCGCGGGCCGCGGGGCGCGCGGGGTTGTGCCGCCCTGCCGGCGGCGTCTGTTTGAATGCGGGATGCTCCGCCCCGCCATGCGTATTCCTTCCCCCTTGACGGGGGAAGGTGAGGATGGGGGTGAAGCAGTCGAGCGGCCTGCGGCCGCGTGTACTTGTGGGTGGCTGACCCACGGCAGGTGACTTTTCTTTGCGCGGCCAAAGAAAAGTCACCAAAAGAAAGGCCGCCCCGGATGGCGCAACCCAA
>MFSY01000113.1:13983-34405 GCA_001785175.1 Candidatus Muproteobacteria bacterium RIFCSPHIGHO2_01_FULL_65_16
GCCCTGCGGTGCTCGGGTTTGCGCCATACGGGGACCCGAAAAAAACCAAACCCCCACAGCTCACGCTTTTGTGCCTTCGGTGTTCGGCTCGCCCGAGGGGCACGATTCAAGCTGATAGCTGATAGCTGATAGCTGATCGCTGATAGCTAATTTAGCTAATTGCTAATCGCTAATTTTCTCCGCGCCTCCGCGCCTCTGCGGTGAAAACCATGCTTTAGCTGATCGCTGATAGCTGATTGCTGATCGCTGATAGCTGATAGCTGATAGCTGATATCCCGACCTTGTCCCGCGTCCGCCCGTGCCTGATACTTATGGCCATGAAATCCGCCACCTCGCTCGCCAATCATTTCCTGATCGCCATGCCGGCGCTCGCGGACGCGAACTTCGCGCGCACCGTGACCCTGATCTGCGAACATTCGGGCGAGGGCGCCATGGGCATAGTCATCAACCGCCCCACCGACCTGCGCCTGCGCGACATCCTGCAGCAAATGAAGATCAACGCCGCGAACAGCGCCAGCGCCGACCTGCCGGTGCATCTGGGCGGACCGGTGCAGGGCAACCGCGGGTTCGTGCTGCACCAGCCGCTGGGCCAGTGGGAGTCCACGCTGCCGGTGACGGAGACGCTGGGCGTGTCCACCTCGCGCGACATCCTGGTGGCGCTGGCCGAGAACCGCGGTCCGGAGCACTGCCTGGTGGCGCTGGGCTACGCCGGCTGGGCCCCGGGCCAGCTCGAGCGCGAGATCAGCGAGAACTCCTGGCTCTCCGGGCCGGCCTCGCACGACATCCTGTTCCGCATGCCCGCCGAGCAGCGCTGGCGGGCGGCCGCCGAGCTGCTGGGCGTTGACCTCGGCACCATCTCGGGCGAGGCCGGACACGCTTGAGGGCCCGCACCTTTCTCGGCTTCGACTACGGGGAAAAATACATCGGGGTGGCGGTCGGCGGCGAGCATTCGCGCCTGGCGCAACCGCTGACCACGGTCCGCTGCGGCAAAACCGCCCCCGACTGGCGGCGCCTGTCGGGGCTGATCGCGGAGTGGAAACCGGACGCGCTCGTGGTGGGGCTGCCGCTCAACATGGACGGCACGGAAAACCCGCTGACCCGGGCCGCGCGCCGATTTGGTAATCGCCTCAAGGACCGCTACAATCTACCGGTGCATATGGTGGATGAACGCCTCACATCCCGGGCCGCGCAACACACCCTGTACGAGGCCGGTATTCCCGCCCGCCGGCACAAGGAAAGCCTCGACAAGCTGGCGGCCCAGACCATTCTCCAGGCGTTCCTCGACGAGCAGCCCCCGGCCGCGGGCGGGCGCGATGGTTGACATCGAGGCCGCGCTCGCGCACATGGCCGAAGAGCTGCGCCCGCTGCTCAAGCGCGATCCGGTCATGATCGGCATCCACACCGGCGGCGTGTGGGTGGCGCAAAGACTGCACCGGCTGCTCGGCCTCAAGGAGCCGCTCGGGACCCTGGACATCTCCTTCTACCGCGACGACTTCACGCGCATCGGCATGAACCCGGAGGTCAAGGCCTCGAACCTGCCGGTCAACATAGAGGGCCGGCACGTGATCCTGGTGGACGACGTGTTGCACACCGGGCGCACGATCCGCGCCGCCATGAACGAGATCTTCGATTACGGCCGGCCGGCGGCGGTGACGCTCGCGGTCCTCATCGAGCGCGACGGGCGCGAGCTGCCGATCGCGGCCCAGGTGGTCGGCGGCCACGTGCGGCTCGACCGCAACCAGCACATCAAGCTCGGCGGGCCGGAGCGGCTGACGCTCAAGATCCAGGAGGCCGGCGCTTGACGGACAACCTGCAATTCGACGGTCAGGGGCGGCTGCGCCACCTGCTGACCATTGAAGGTCTCTCCCGTCAGACCATCCTCGACATCCTGAACACCGCCGAGTCCTTCATCACCGTCGGCGAGCGCGAGATCAAGAAGGTGCCGCTGCTGCGCGGCAAGACCGTGGTCAACCTGTTCTTCGAGTCCTCGACCCGCACCCGCACCACCTTCGAGATCGCCGCCAAGCGCCTGTCGGCGGACGTGATCAACATCAACCCGGGCGTCTCCAGCGCCACCAAGGGCGAGACCCTGCTCGACACCATCCGCAACCTGGAGGCGATGCACACCGACCTGTTCGTGGTGCGCCACAGCCAGAGCGGCGCCGCCTACCTCGTCGCCGGCCACGTGCCGGCGCACGTGCACATCATCAACGCCGGCGACGGCGCGCACGCCCATCCGACCCAGGGGCTGCTCGACGTGTTCACCATCCGCCGCCACAAGGGCGACTTCGACAAGCTGCGCGTGGCCATCGTCGGCGACATCCTGCACTCGCGCGTGGCGCGCTCCCAGATCCACGCCCTGGCCGCGCTCGGCGTGCCGGAGATCCGCGTGATCGCGCCCAAGACGCTGCTGCCGACGGCGGTGGAGTCGCTCGGGGTGCGCCCCTACACCGACATGCAGGAGGGCCTCGCGGACGTGGACGTGGTCATGATGCTGCGCCTGCAGCGCGAGCGCATGCACGGGGCCTACATCCCGAGCGAACAGGAATATTTCAATCTCTACGGGCTTACCGCGGCCAAGCTCAGGTACGCGAAACAAGACGCCATCATCCTGCACCCCGGGCCGATGAACCGCGGGCTCGAGATAGATTCCGCGGTCGCCGACGGTCCGCAGTCCGTGATCCTGCCGCAGGTCACCTACGGCATCGCGGTGCGCATGGCCATCATGGCGCTGATCATGGGCGGCGCGCCGGAGACGGAGCCGGCGGCGCGGAGGCGCGCCGGATGAGCCTGCTGATCAAGAACGGCCGGCTGATTGACCCGGCGCACGCCATGGACGGCAAGCACGACCTCTACATTGACGACCGGGGTTTCGTCGCCGCCGTCGGCAAGGCGCCGGACGGCTTCCAGCCGGCGCGCACGATTGACGCCGCGGGCAAGATCGTCTGTCCCGGGCTGGTGGACCTGCGCGCGCGGCCGCGCGAGCCGGGCCTGGAATACAAGGCCACGATCGAGTCCGAGGCGCGCGCCGCGGTCGCCGCCGGCATCACCACGCTCTGCTGCCCGCCGGACACGAACCCGGTGATAGACACGCCGGCGATGGCGCAGATGATCCAGCACCGCGCCTGGCGCTTCGGGCTCGCCTTCATCCATCCGCTCGGCGCGCTCACCCAGGGGCTCGAAGGCAAGCGGCTCGCCGACATGGAGGCCCTGGACGACGCCGGCTGCGTCGGGTTCACCAACGCCCTGCGCCCGGTCACCGACACCCAGGTGATGCGCCGCGCCATGGAATACTGCGCGAGCTTCGATCTCACAGTTTTTCTCCATTCCGAGGACCCGTGGCTGCGCGGCCGCGGCTGCATGCACGAGGGCGAGGTCTGCGCGCGCCTCGGGCTGCCCGGCATCCCGGAGGCGGCCGAAACGGCGGGCGTGGCGCGCGACCTCGCGCTCATCGAACACACCGGCGTGCGCGCGCACTTCTGCGGGCTGTCGTCGGCGCGCGCGGTGGCGATGGTGGCCGAGGCGCAGAGGCGCGGGCTGCCGGTGAGCGCCGACGTCACCGCCCACCACCTGCACCTGACCGAGCACGACATCGGCTACTTCAACACCCAGTGCCACGTGCTGCCGCCGCTGCGCTCCGCGCGCGACCGCGACGCACTCCGGGAGGCGCTCAGGAACGGCGCGATCGGCGCGATCTGCTCCGACCACCAGCCGCACGAGCCGGACGCCAAGCTCGCGCCCTTCGCCGAATCCGAACCCGGCGTCTCGGGGCTCGAGACCCTGCTGCCGCTCACGCTGCGGCTGGTGGACGAGAAGCTGCTCGACCTGGCCGCGGCGCTGGCGCTGCTCACCGCCGGACCGGCCGCGATCATCGGTGTGGACGCCGGGCAACTCGGGGTCGGCGCCACCGCCGACGTGTGCATCTTCGACCCCGAGGCGCGCTGGGTCCTGAGCGCGGACGCCATGGTCTCGCGCGGGCGCAACAGCCCGTTCCTCGGCCGGGAGCTGCGCGGCCGCGTGACCCACACGCTGGTGGGCGGGAAGGTGGTGTTTGAACGCTAGCAGATTGCTGAAAAAGTCCATCCAGGACTTTTTCAGCCACGCAAAGCAAAAATGTCATTTTTGCTTTGCTTCATTTTTCAAGCGCTTACGCGTTTGAAAAATGGCGGTCGGTCCCTCGACCGCACCGCAGGCTGCTGAAAAACGAGTTTTTCAGCAGCCTGCTAGAACCAGGCGCCTGAGCATCCAGGCCGCCAAGAACGCCAAGGGAACAAATTTTTTATCCGCAGATTTCGCAGATTAACGCAGATTTGAAAAAAGAAGAATTGAACCGCCAACTGATAGCTGATCGCTGATAGCTGATCGCTAATAGCCGACAGCTGACAAGCCCGCGGCGCGGCGCTACTTATAGGTGATATTGCGCATCGAATCGCCGAGTTCGCGGTTCTTGGAGTCCTTGCTCTCGAGCTTGATGCGCAGCCGGATGTCGTTAACCGAATCGGCGTTGCGCAGGGCGTCGTCGTAGGAGATGAGGTCGGCCTCGAGCAGGTTGAACAGCGACTGGTCGAAGGTCTGCATGCCGGCCTCGCCGGACTTGGCCATGATCTCCTTGATGCCCGGGATGTTGCCCTCCATGATGAGATCGGCGATCAGGGGCGAATTGACCATCACCTCCACCGCCGGCACCCGCCCCTTGCCGTTCTTCATCGGGATCAGGCGCTGCGAGATCACCGCCTTCAGATTGAGCGCGAGGTCCATGAGCAACTGCTGGCGCTTCTCCGCGGGAAAGAAGTTGACGATGCGGTCGAGCGCCTGGTTGGCGTTGTTCGCGTGCAGCGTGGCCAGGCACAGATGGCCGGTCTCGGCGAACTGGACCGCCAGGTCCATGGTCTCTCGGCTGCGGATCTCGCCGATCAGGATCACGTCCGGCGCCTGGCGCATCGCGTTTTTGAGCGCCACCTCGTAGGACTCGGTGTCCACGCCGACCTCGCGCTGGGTGACGATGCAGTTCTTGTGATCGTGCACGAACTCGATCGGGTCCTCGATCGTGAGGATGTGGCCGTAGCTGTACTCGTTGCGGTAGCCGATCATGGCCGCGAGCGAGGTGGATTTGCCCGAACCGGTACCGCCGACGAACAGCACCAGCCCGCGCTTGGTGAGCGCGATGTCGGTGAGCGCCTTGGGCAGGTTCAGGTCGTCGAAGCGCGGGATCTCGGTCTGGATCGTGCGCAGCACCATGCCGACGCGCTGCTGCTGCATGAAGACGTTGACGCGGAAGCGTCCGATCTCCTGGGGCGCGATGGCGAAGTTGACCTCGTTGTGCGCCTCGAAGCCGCGCCGCTGCTCCTCGTTCATGATGCCGTAGGCGAACGCGCGCGACTGCTCGGGCGTGAGCGCCTGCTTGGTCACCGGCACGATCTTGCCGTCCACCTTGATCGAGGGCGGGACCCCGGCGGTGACGAACAGGTCCGAGGCCTTCTTGTGCTTCATCAGCTTGAGCAGATCGCTGAAAACCATTTAGCGTTTCCCCCCGGTCGCGCCCGCGGCGCCGGCGGCGGACGCGAACAGCTCCTTGTTGGCGGCATAGGTGCGCGCCTCGTCCACGTGGATCGTGCGCTGGCGCACCAGCTCCTGCAGGCACTGATCGAGCGTCTGCATGCCGAAACCCTGGCCGGTCTGGATCATCGAGTACATCTGCGCGACCTTGCCCTCGCGGATGAGGTTGCGGATCGCGGGCGTGCCGATCATGATCTCGTGCGCCGCCGCGCGCCCGCCGCCGATCTTCTTGAGCAGCGACTGCGAGATCACCGCGCGCAACGACTCCGAAAGCATCGCGCGCACCATGTCCTTCTCGGCCGCCGGGAACACGTCGATGATGCGGTCAATGGTCTTCGCCGCCGAGCTCGTGTGCAGCGTGCCGAAGACCAAGTGCCCGGTCTCGGCCGCGGTGAGGGCGAGGCGGATGGTCTCGAGATCGCGCATCTCGCCCACCAGGATCACGTCCGGGTCCTCGCGCAGCGCCGAGCGCAGCGCGTTGTTGAAGCCGAGCGTGTCCTTGCCGACCTCGCGCTGGTTGATGAGGCAGTTCTTGCTGGTGTGCACGAACTCGACCGGGTCCTCGACCGTGAGGATGTGCCCGTGCTCGGTCTCGTTGACGTAGTTGATCATCGCCGCGAGCGTGGTGGACTTGCCCGAGCCCGTGGGGCCGGTCACGAGCACGATGCCGCGCGGCTGGTCGGAGATCTTCTTGAGGATCTCGGGCGCGTGCAGTTGCTCGAGCGTCAGCACCTTGGACGGGATGGTGCGGAACACCGCGCTCGGCCCGCGCTGCTGGTTGAAGGCGTTGACGCGGAAGCGCGCGAGGTTGGGCAGGTCGAAGGAGAAGTCGCACTCGAGGAACTCCTCGAAGTCCTTCTGCTGCTTGTCCGTCATGATGTCGTAGATCATGTTGTGGACGGTGCGGTCGTCCAGCGCATCCACGTTGATGCGCTTGACGTCGCCGTCCACGCGGATGAGCGGCGGCAGGCCCGCGGACAGGTGCAGGTCCGAGGCGTTTTGCTTGACGGTGAACGCCAGCAGTTCGGCGATATCCATAATTCTCCTGGGGAAGGGGCGCGGCCGGAAAAACCGGCGTCAGCTTTATTTTTAGTATATCCGGCGGGGGCTTGCAAATAAGCGACGGCGCCGGCGGCTTTTCGGCCCTTACTTAATATAGGCAGGGCCGGAAACGGGACACGCGGCCGACTCCTTTTATCGCTTCCGTCCGGGGCGTGGGCCGTTTTAAACTGGCGCCTGCATGAGCGCCGCACCCGCACCAGACCGTCCCATCGCCGGATTCATCGGCGCCGGAAACATGGCGCGCAGCCTGGCCGGCGGCCTGCTCCGAAACGGCTGGGACCAGGGCCGCGTCATCCTCTCCGATCCGGACGCCGACCAGCGCCGCGGCGCCGAGCAGGCCCTCGGCGTGCGGGTGTACGCCGACAACAACGAGGTCGCGGCGCGCGCCGACATCCTGGTGCTGGCGGTCAAGCCCCAGGCCCTCAAGGACGTGGCCGCGGGGCTGGCGGCGGCGGTGCAAAAGAAGCGGCCGCTCGTCCTCTCCATCGCCGCCGGCGTGCGCCTGGAGGACCTCGAGCGCTGGCTCGGCGGCGATCTTCCCATCGTGCGCTCCATGCCCAACACCGCGGCGCTCATCGGCAGCGGCGCCTCGGGCATGTTCGCCAATGCGCGCGTGCGCGCGCCCCAGCGCGACCAGGCCGAATCCATCCTGCGCGCCGTGGGCGTGGCGGTCTGGCTCGACGACGAATACCTGATGGATGTGGTCACGGCGCTCTCGGGCAGCGGGCCGGCGTATTTCTTCCTGGTGATGGAGGCGCTCGAGCGCGCCGCCATCGCCAACGGCCTGGAGCCGGCGACGGCGCGGCTGCTCACGCTCGAGACCGCCTTCGGCGCCGCCAAGATGGCGCTCGAGGGCCGTGAGGAGCCGGCGCTGCTGCGCGCGCGCGTGACCTCGCCCGGCGGCACCACCGAGCAGGCGGTGCAGGTGCTGGAGCAGGGCGGGATCCGGCAGTTGTTCGACGCCGCCGTGCGCGCCGCCGTCACGCGGGCGCGCGAGTTCGGGGACATGTTCGGGAGGAACGGATGACGCCCTTTCTCATGGACGCCGGAAAACTGCTGGTCGAGGTGGTGTTCGGCTTTTACACCCTCGCGGTGCTGCTCCGGCTGCTGTTCCAGCTGGTGCGCGCGGACTTCTACAACCCGCTGTCGCAATTCCTGGTGACGCTCACCAACCCGCCGCTGCGCCCGTTGCGCCGCGTCATACCCGGGCTGTGGGGCGTGGATTTCGCCTCGGTCGTGCTGCTGCTCGCGCTCAAGGCGGCCGAGCTTTACCTGATCTTTTTGCTTTCGGGCGTCTCCGCCCCGCTGCCGCTGGTGGCCCTGGCGGCGGTGGCGGACCTCATCCGCCTGACGCTCTACGTGTTCACCTTCGCCGTCCTGGGCCGGGTGATCATGAGCTGGGTCAATCCCTACGGCGGGCACACGCACCCGGTGGCGGGCCTGCTCATCAGCCTCACGGAGCCGCTGCTGCGCCCCGCGCGCCGCCTGATCCCGCCGGTCGCCGGCCTCGATCTCTCGCCGATCGCGGTGCTGGTGCTGCTGCAACTGCTGCTGCTCGCCCTCGAGCACCTGCTGCGCTGACGTTTCGTGCCCTGGTTCCGCTGGGACGGCCCCGACCTGGTCTTGCAGGCGCAGATCCAGCCGCGCGCCGGACGCGACGAGGCGGCCGAGGTCCTCGGGGACCGGATAAAAATCCGCGTCACGGCCCCGCCGGCGGCGGGCGCGGCCAACGCGCGTCTCGCCGCCTTCCTCGCGCGCGAGTTCGGCGTCCCGCAAAACCGGGTGCTACTCGAGCGCGGCCTGAGCGGGCGGCGCAAGCAGGTGCGCATCAAGGCGCCCCGGCGGCTGCCGGCCTGGCTCCCGCCGCGCTGAAGATTTTTCAGCTCGCCCGCTCTAGCAGGTTGTTGAAAAACTCGTTTTTCAACAACCTGCGGTGCGGTCGAGGGGCGAGACGGTACAAGACGACGGTCCGGTGGACCGTCGTCCCGTCGAGCGGGCGCGCCACGGACGGCGCGCCCCGGGCCGGCGAGCGCAGCAGGAACGCGAAGCGCGGCCGGGACCGCCATTTTTCAAACACCCAAAGTGTGTTTGAAAAATGAAGCAAGGCAAAAATCGCATTTTTGCCTTGCGTGGTTGAAAAAGTCCTGGACGGACTTTTTCAACAACCTGCTGGCTAAGATCCGGCATCGGGTTTACACTGTCGGCCCGATGGGTTGCTCGGCACATCCTGTTTCATGAATGTGAACGGCGCGCGGGAGGCAAGCAGGCGGCCTCTGGCCGCCGTCAATGCCTTCTGCAAACGGCTCGGCGAGTACAAGAGCTGGCGCGACGACCTCGCCGCCATCCTCGGCGATTACCAGGCCTGGGTCGAGAGCCAGGGGCTCGGCAACGACGAGGACGACCTGCGGATCTACGAGCTGATGGACGCGCTCCGCTCCGACGGCCTCACCATCGCCCTGGTGGCGGAGCTCGCGCGCGGCAAGACCGAGCTCATCAACGCCATCTTCTTCTCCGACTACAAGCAGCGCCTGCTGCCGTCCGAGGCGGGCCGCACCACCATGTGCCCGACCGAGCTGCTGTACGACGCCAAACAGCCGCCCTCGATCCGGCTGCTGCCGATCGAGACGCGCAAGAGCGCCGTGACCATCGCCGAATACAAGCGCGCGCCGCAGCACTGGACCGCCCTGGCGCTCGACCTCGACGATCCCAAAAAGCTGGCCGACGCCTTCCTCGAAACCGTCAAGACCAAGGCCGTCCACGCGCGCGACGCCGAGGCGCTCGGGCTGTACAACCCCAGGTCCGGCGGCGCCGGACCGCTGCTGACCGGCAACGGCGAGATCGAAATCCCCGTGTGGCGCCACGCCATCATCAATTATCCCCACCCGCTGCTGAAACAGGGGGTGGTGATCCTCGACACCCCCGGCCTCAACTCGCTCGGCACCGAACCGGAGCTGACCCTGGGCATGCTGGCGAGCGCCCAGGCGGTGGTGTTCGTGCTCGCGGCCGACACCGGCGTGACCAAATCCGACCTCGAGATCTGGAACAATCACGTGCGCGTAGCCAAGGGCGCCAAGGGCGAGGGGCGGGTCGTGGCGCTCAACAAGATTGACATGCTGTGGGACGAGCTGCGCGCCCCCGGCGCGGTCGCGGCGACGATCGCGCGCCAGGCGCAGGAAACCGCGCGCACGCTCGGCGTCAACAAGAACCAGATCTTCCCGGTGTCGGCGCAGAAGGGGCTGCTCGGCAAGATCAAGGGCGACGCGGCGCTGGTCGAGCGGAGCGGCCTGCCGGCGCTCGAGCTCAAGCTCTCCGGCGACATCGTCGCCGCGCGCCAGCGGATCATGCGCGAGAAGATCGCGCGCGAGATCGGCTCGATTATCAACGCCACCCGCGCCATGATAGACGCGCGCCTGGACTCGGTTGACGCCCAGTTGAAGGAGCTCCACGGCCTGAATGGAAAAAATCAGGACGCCATCCAGGAGATGATCAACCGCATGCGCGCGGAAAAACAGGCGTACGATCGGACGCTGGGGAGCTTCCAGGCCACGCGCAGCGTGGTCGCGGACCAGACCAAGATGCTGCTCGATCACATCAGCGCCGGGGCCTTCGACGCCCTGGCGGAGAAGACGCGCTGCACGATGAAGGAATCCTGGACCACCCTGGGGCTGCGCGCGGCGATGAGGTCGCTGTTCGACGACGCGCTCGAGGCCCTGGACAAGGCGAACCGGCAGGCGCAGCAGATCAAGGGACTGTCTCAGTCCATCTACAACAAGTTCTCCGAGGAATACGGACTGGCCAAGATCAAGCCGACGGGGTTCTCGCTTTTCATCTACCGCGGCCAGCTCCAGCGTCTGCACGAGGAGGCCGAGGCGTTCCGCAACAGTCCGTTCATGGTCATGATCGAGCAGCACTTCGTCGTGAAAAAGTTTTTCCTCACGCTCGCCGGCCGCGCGCGCCAGATATTCAGCGACTGCCACGACGCCGCCGGCCGCTGGAGCAAGGCGCTCATGGCGCCGATCCTGACCCAGGTGCGCGAGCACAAAATGATGCTCGACCAGCGGCTGGAGAACCTGAAAAAGGTGCACGAGAACCTGGGCAGCCTGGACCACCGCATCGCCGAGCTCGAGGCCGTCCGGCAGGAGCTGGAAAACCAGCTCACGGTCATCCGCGACATGCTGCGCAAGCTGGACCAGCCGGCGACGCTGGACTCCTGAGATCCCGCCGCCACAGAGCCACAGATAGCTGTCGGCTATCAGCTATCAGCGATTAGCGATTAGCGATTAGCTGACAGTCCAGGTAGGTTGGGTTGAGCGGAGCGAAACCCAACAAATCGTCGGGTTACGGCGCTGCGCGCCTAACCCAACCTACATTGAAACCATTTTGAGCCAGGTTCCAGCTATCAGCTATTAGCTAGCAGTTGGCGGTTCAATTCTTTTTTTCAAATCTGCGTTAATCTGCGAAATCTGCGGATAAATTATTTGTTCTCTTGGCGTCCTTGCTTTTCTCTGCGCCTCCGCGTCTCTGCGTTGAATAATCATATAAATCAGACATTCCTTACAGCGGCGTGCGCGGCGTGACGGCGTAATAGCCGTGCACCACGCCGCGCGTGCGCGGGCTCTCGATCCGGCTCACGGAAAAAACCACGGAGGACGTGCGCTGCGCCCGCACCGCCGCCTCGGTCGCGGTCACCCGCACCCCGGCGAGATCGAGCCGGCTGCCGAGGACGTTGATCGCCACCTTCCCGCTGATCGCGCCGCCGGTCATCACGACCGTGGCGCTGTGGGCGTGCAGCCCGATCCCGCCGCCGCCGATCTCGCTGTCCTCGATGGTCACCGTGGAGCTGTAGATGCGCAGCGCGCGCACGCGCGCGTTGCGGATGAGCGCGCCGTCGCAACTCTTGATGATGAGCGTGGCGTATTCGCCCTCGAACACCGCCTTGCGCTTGCGTTCGCAGAGGACGTCGCCGTGCTTCTTGCCCGCGATCCGGTCGCCCTCGGGTTCGGCCGGGGGCGGCGCTTCGCGGCGCAGGAACGGCGCGAGCGCGGCGCGGAACGGCTGCGGGCTTTCCAGCATCGGCACGTGGCCGGTCTTGTCGAGCACCACGAGACGCGCCCTGGGTATCGTGCGCGCCAGCAGCCTGCCGGTGCGCAGCGGCGCCTGCCTGTCGTCGCGGCCCCAGATGATGAGGGTGTCGGCCCCGATCCGCGGCAGCGCCTTGCTCAAATTCTCGACCACCAGCGCCAGGCCGGCGATCTTGGCCGGGTCGGCGCCCAGGACCGCCTGGCGCAACTGCGCGCTTGCGAGCACCGCCTCGGGATCGAGCGGCGAGCGCTCGGCGCGCCAGAGGAGCTTGCGCACGAGGTTGGTGAACTTCTCCTGCAGATTCAGCGCCGGCGGCAGGAAATCCATGCCGAGGTGCGCGAGAAACTGGCTGGTGAAGGACAGGCGGTGCAGGACGCCGGGCGCGTCCACCACGACCAGGCGCTCGACGTCGGCGGGATAGCTGGCGGTGTAGCGCAGCGCCGCCACCCCGCCCATGGAATGGCCGAGCAGAATGAACGGCCGGCGGGCGTATTTGTCGGCGACGTATTTCACGAACGCCGCGTAGTTGGCCGGCGAATAGAGCACGTTCGCCTTGCTCGAGCGGCCGAAACCCGGCAGGTCGAATGTCAGCACGTGGAAATCGCGCGCGAGCCAGGGAATGATTTCGCTGAAGTCGCGCGCGCCGTCGTCGCCGATCCCGTGAATCAACACGATGCTGCGGGGGTTGCCGACGCCGGCCTGGTAGACATAGGCCTCGCCCATAAACACCGGCTCCTCGATCAGCTGCCCGCTCGTCCCGGGCAGGCCGGCGTCTGCATCCGCTTCCTGCGCCTGAACACCGCCGGCGGCCAGCGCCGCCCAGGCGAAGCCAGCCATGAAGCCAACCATTAAGATAATCTGTCGCAAACCCTTGCTCCGCCGTTTCATGCCGCCGTAGTCTAGCGGCGCCTGAATGGATGGTATACTCCCCGAAATCACATCCAGCGGGCGGCGCGTGGCGCAAGAACAAAAACTGCTGCGATCCAAACTCTTCTGGGTCGGGATCCTGTATTTCGCGCAGGGCTTCCCGTTCGGCGTTTTCTACGATGTCTTTCCGGTCCACTTCCGCCAACTCGGCGTGGACCTGCGCGATATCGGAGCGCTCGCCCTCCTCGGCCTCGCCTGGACCCTGAAATTCCTCTGGGCCCCGGCGGTGGATCACTACCGCCACCACCGGCGCTGGATGTTCGCCGTGGATCTCGCCATGGGCGGCTGCCTCGTCTATATCGCGGCGCAGGCCGGTTTCGGGCCGCCGGTGTGGCTTGCGATCGGACTGTTCACGCTGCTCTCCGCCACCAACGACATCGCCATTGACGGCTACACCATCGAGCTGCTGGACAAGAAGGAGCTCGGGCTCGCCAACGGCGTGCGCATCGGCATGGGGCGCGTGGGCATTCTGGCCGCGGGCGCGATTCTCATATTAAGCGATTACCTCGGCTGGCCCGGCGCGTACGCCGCCGCCGCGGTCGTGCTCGTGGGCCTCGGCGCCGTCTGCCTGTACGCGCCGCGGGAGCTCGCCTACGGCGTGCGCCGGCCGCTCACGCTCGGACGCGAGCTCGCCGGCATCGTCCGCCGGCCGCGCGCCTTCGGCTTGGTGCTGCTGTTCCTGCTCGGCGCGCTCTGGCTCGTCAACAACGTCACGCGCTGGTCGGCCGGCGGCGCGAACTTCTGGTGGTACGCGCTGGGACTCGCGGGCGCCCTGCTTGCGGCGAGCATGCTTCTGGAGGCGGGCGCGACGCCCAAAAAGCGGGGCGGTGAAAACCGGCTCACCGAAGGCCCGATGTTCGGGGCGCTGCTGGAGATGCTCCGGCGGCCCTTTATCCTTCCGGTCATCGGTTTTGTCCTGCTCTTCAAGCTCGGCGACGCCTCGATGGGATTCATGGTCAAACCGTTCTGGGTGGATTCCGGCTTCAGCGCCACGCAGATCGGGCTGGTGTCGGTGAACGTCGGCCTGATGCTCTCGATCCTCGGCGGGCTCGCGGGCGGCTGGTTCACCGACCGCGTGGGGATTTTCAAGGCGCTCTGGGTCCTCGGCCTGTTTCAGGCGCTGTCCAATCTCGGCTATGTCTGGGCGGCGGCGGCCATACCGCAGGCCGCCGGCGCGCCGGCGCTGGCGGACTACCGGACGATCATGTATACGGCGAGCGCCTTTGAATCCTTCACCGGCGGCCTGGGCACCGCCGCCTTCCTCGCCTTCCTCATGGCGATCGTGAACAAATCGCACGCCGCCGCCGAATTCGCCATCCTCTCCTCGCTGTTCGCGCTCACGCGCCAGCTCGCGGGCTACGCCTCCGGCTTCGGCGTCCACGGCCTCGGCTACGCGCCGTATTTCCTGCTCACGTTTTTCCTGTCCTTTCCGGCGTATCTGCTGCTGCCGTGGGTGAGGAAGATGCTCGGCTACGCCGAGACGCAGAAGGAATGGAAATAGATGAATACGATTTTGAACCGCCAAGACGCCAAGAACGCCAAGGTAGAAGAGCCTTCAGCAATCAGCCGACTGCCTTTCGCTGATCGCTGATTGCTGACCGCTGACAGCTTCTACAACTCCCGTAACACCGCCATCGGACTAAGCCGCACCACGCGCCGCGTGCCGAAGTAACCGGCGAGTCCGATCAGCGCGGCACCGGCGAGCGGCGCGATGAGCCACACCGGCCATTTGACCGTGTACTCCAGATCGAAGGCCCGCGTGTACAGCGTGTAGGCGACAAGCTCCGTTCCGATCGCCGCGAGCAGGCCGGCGAGCAGCCCGAGGGTCGCGAACTCGGCGAGGTGGCCGGCACGCAGCTGGCGGCGGCTGGCGCCGAGCGTGCGCAGCAGCGCGCCCTCGTGAAACCGGTCGTCCAGGGTCGCGGCGAGCGCGGCGTAGAGCACGACGAAGCCCGCGGCCAGCACGAACAGCAACACGAACTCGACCGCGAAGGTCACCTGCCCGAGGATCGTGCGCGCCTGCGCGAGCACCTGATCGGTCTCGAGCACCGTCACCGCCGGGAACGCGCGCACCAGCGCGGTGAGCAACGACTTCTGTTCGGGGCTGAGATAGAAGCTCGTGAGATAGGTCGCGGGATAGGCCTCGAGCATTCCGGGCGGGAAGATCATGTAGAAGTTCGGATGGAACGAGTCCCACTGCACCTTGCGGATGCTCGCGACCCGCGCCTTGACCTCTTCGCCGCCGATGGAGAAGCCGAGCTCGGCGTCGAGCTCGATCCCGAACTTCTTGGCGAGCTTCTCCTCGACCGACACCCGCGCGCCACCGCCATCCGTCCACCATCCCCCGCGCACGAGCGTGTTGTCCGGCGGCACGTGCGCGGCCCAGCTCAGGTTCAGCTCGCGTTGCAGCGCCTCGTCGCTGCGCTCCTCCTTGGTCACGGTCTGCGTCACCGGCACGCCGGCGATGGTCGTAAGGCGCCCGCGCACCATCGGGTAGAGCGCCTGGGCCTCGATGCGATTGGCCTCGAAGAAGCGCCGCACGGCGGGAACGTCCGCGGCGAGGATATTGAAGGCGAAGTGGTTGGGCGTATCCGCGGGCAGTTGCCGCTGCCACGTGGACAGCAGATCGGTGCGCACAAGCGCAATCACCGCCATCGCCATGAGCGTGAGCCCGAAGGCGAGGATCTGGCCGACACTGGCGTGGGCGCGGCGCCAGAGATTGTTGAAGCCGAAGCGCCACGCCGTCCCGACGCGCCGATGCAGCCGTTTGCTCACGGCCAGCAGGCCGAACGCGGCGGCGGCGAGCGCCGCGGCGGCGGCCAGAGCGCCCGCCAGCACACCGAGCGTGAGCGTCCAGCTCGCGGTGTAGCGCCACATGAGCAGCATGACCGCGGCCGCCGCCGAGCCGTACACCGCGAGGCTGCTCGCGGGAAGCGGCGCGGCCTCGCGCCGCAGCACCCGCAGCGGCGGCACCGCCTTGAGCCTGAGGATCGGCGCCAGCGCGAAACCGGCGAGCGTGATAAGCCCGGTCGCCACGCCGAAGAGCGCCGGCGCGGCGCCAGGCGCGGGCAGCTTCAGGGGAAAGAAATCGCGCATCAGGTAATGGATCGTCTCCTGCGCCGCCCAGCCGAGCGCCACACCGACGAGACTCGCGCCGAGCGCGAGCGCGAGCAGCTGCGGCAGATAGAGCTGCACGATGTCGCGCTGGCTCGCGCCCAGGCAGCGCAGCATGGCGCTCATGTCGTAGTGCCGGTGACTGTAGCGCCGCGCGCCCATGGCGATCGCCACGCCGGCGAGGATCACGGCGAGCAGGCTGGTGAGCCCCACGAAGCGGTCCACGCGCTCGATCGCGCGCGCGACCGAGGCGTTGCCCTCGCGGGCGCCGACGAGCTGATGGTTCTGCCCCAGGCGCGTCTTGAGCCAGCGCTGATAGCGGGCGACCGCCTCGTCGGCGCCGGCGAAGGCATAACCGTAGGTGACGCGGCTACCGGGCTGGATCACCTCGGTGCGCGCGACGTCCGCGCGGTGGATGAGCACCCGCGGCGCGAGCGCGAAGAAGTTGCCGCCGCGCCCCGGCTCATAAGTAAGCACGCGCGCGACCGCAAGCTCGGCGCTGCCGATCTCGATGCGGTCGCCGACCGCCGCCGCGAGCGCGTGCAGCACGCGCGCCTCGACCCAGGCGGTGCCGGGCGCGGGAATGCCGTCCGCGACCGCGTCCGGCGCGTACAACGCCGCGGCCGTACGCAGCACGCCGCGCGGGGGATAGTGTGCGCCGACCGCGCGCACGCTCGAAAGCTGAAGCCGCTCGCCTTTCACCACGACGCTCGCGAACTCGAGCGCCTCGGAACTCGTGAGTCCCTGCTTCAGCGCCTCGTCGAGCCATTCCGGCGGGACCGGCTGGGGGCTCACGAGCGCGAGATCCGCGCCGAGCATCTCGGCCGACTGATAGGCCATGCCGCGCAGCATGCGGTCATTGAAAAAGCCGACCGCAGTCACGGCGCCGACCGCGATCACGAGCGCCGCGACGAAGAGCTTCAGCTCCCCGGCACGCCAGTCGCGCGCGAGCAGCCGCAGCGCAAGCTTTAGATTCCGAATCAGGCGCATAAACCTATAGACGGCGATTCGATCCGCAGATTACGCAGATTTCCGCAGATTCTAAACGGTGTTTTCTCTGCGTTCTCTGCGGTGAAACTGATTCTTTCAGCAATTGCGGCTACCCCGCCCCGTTCACGATGCGGCCGCCGTGGAGATAGATCCGCCGCGCGCAGCGGGAGGCGAGCTCATCGTCGTGCGTCACCAGCACGAGCGTGGTGCGCCGTTCCGTGTTGAGTTCGAACAGCAGATCGATCACGCGCGCGCCGGTGGCGCTGTCGAGGTTTCCGGTCGGCTCGTCGGCAAACAGGATCGCCGGCCGCAACGCAAAGGCGCGCGCGATCGCCACGCGCTGCTGCTCGCCGCCCGAAAGCGCGCGCGGATAATGCGTCAGGCGCTCGGCCAGGCCCACGCGCTCAAGGAGCGCGCGCGCCGCGCCTTCGGAGTCGGGTGCGCCCGCCAGCTCGAGCGGCAGCATTACGTTCTCGATCGCGGTCAAACCCGGCAGCAGCTGAAAGCTCTGGAACACGAAGCCGACGGCGCCGGCACGTACGCGCGCGCGGCCGTCCTCATCCAGCGCCGTGAGCCGTTCGCCCGAAAGCCAGACCTCGCCGTCCGTAGGCAGATCGAGGCCGGCGAGCAGTCCGAGGAGCGTGGACTTGCCGGAGCCCGACACACCGATGATCGCCACGCTTTCACCGGTCTTGATCTCGAGGTTGACGCCGGCCAAGATGTCGAGCGCGCCCTCGGCGGTGAGGACCCGTTTACCGAGGTTGGTAGCGGAAATCATGACTCCATTCAGAGGTGTGGACATGCGTCGCGTGCTGGTTGCGGTGTTGGTGGCGATATGTATCGTACCAGCGGAGGCGCTCGCCCGCACCATACTCGTGGTCGGCGACAGCCTAAGCGCCGCCCACGGCATGGAGCTGCGCGCCGGTTGGGTCAGCCTGCTGCGCGCGCGCCTCGCCGAACAAAAACTCGATTACCGGATCGTCAATGCCAGCGTGAGCGGCGATACCACCGCCAGTGCGGCGGCGCGCCTGCCGCGGCTGCTCGAGGAGCACCGGCCGGACATCGTGATCCTCGAGCTCGGCGGCAACGACGGCCTGCGCGGACTCTCGCCTGCGCGGATAAAACATAACCTCTCGGTCATGATCGCAAAAACCAGGGCCGCGGACGCGAAGGTGCTGCTCGTCGGGATCGAATTACCCCCGAACTATGGCCGGAAATACACCGAAAGGTTCCGGCGCGTCTACCGCGAGCTCGCCACCGAGCAGCAGGTGGCCCTGGTGCCGTCCATCATGGAGGGCTTCGCCACCGACCGCGCCCTCATGCAGCCGGACGGGATTCATCCGAACGCCAGGGCGCAGCCGCGGATGCTGGAGAACGTGTGGGGACAGTTGTGGCCGATGCTTTGATTTTAGGGTGAGAATGATTGTTGCCCTCGCCCCTTGCCATCTCATCTCGCCCTCGCTCCCCTCTCCTGCGATTGCAGGAGAGGGAGATAGGTGTACGACTTGAATGGCACTTACTTAAGGAAAAGACCTCTGTTCACGTCGTCATTCCGGCGAAAGCCGGAATCCAGGGTTTAAATAACATCGGCCGATAGGCCGATTCTGGATGCCAGCTTTCGCTGGCATGACGTAGATTTTTACTTGTGTGGCCTTAAGTAAGTGCCATTCGTGTACGACTTCAAAATTCGAAGTCGTAATCAATAATCAATGGGGCGTGGTCGGAGAAGCGCTTGTCTTTATAGATGCGCTCCTTCACCGCCTTCTTGGCGATGCCGGGCGTGGCGATGTGGTAGTCAATGCGCCAGCCGACGTTCTTGTCCCAGGCGCGGCCGCGGTGGGACCACCAGGTGTATTGCTCGGGCTTGGCGTTCAACGTGCGGAATACATCAACCCAACCGAGGTCATCGAATACCTTGGTCAGCCAGGCGCGCTCTTCGGGCAGGAAGCCGGAGTTCTTCTGGTTCGATTTCCAGTTCTTTAAGTCAATCTCCTTGTGCGCGATGTTCCAGTCGCCGCAGAGAATGTACTCGCGCCCGTCGTTTCCAAGCTTCTTGAGTATCGGCAAGAAGTGATCCATGAAGCGGTACTTCGATTCCTGGCGGTGCGGGCCGGCGGAGCCGGAGGGCAGGTACAACGACACGATGCTGAGCTTGCCGAAGTCGGCCTGAACATACCGCCCCTCGTCGTCGTGCTCCCTGGAGCCGAAACCGGCACGTACCTTGTCGGGCTCCCGGCGGGCGTAGAGCGCGACCCCGGCGTAGCCCTTTTTCTCGGCCAGGCTGAAATAGCCGCGATAGCCCTTGGGGGCGCGCATCGCATCGGTCAGATCGCCCTCCTGCGCCTTCACCTCCTGCACGCACACGACGTCGGCGTTCTGGCGCCGCATCCAGTCGAAGAAACCCTTGGCGGCGGCGGAGCGGATGCCGTTTAAGTTTAGCGTTATGATGCGCATAAAACACAAGTTTCAAGTAGCAAGTAACAAGTAACAAGTAGCAAGTAGCAAGTAAAATCCGGCGTGTGCCGTCCGCATACTCCTCTTGCCACTTGCTACTTGCTGCTTGTATCTTCTTGGTTCATGAAAAACTACCAACGCGAGTTTCTCGAATTCGCCATCGCCTGCCAGGCGCTGCGCTTCGGCGAGTTCACCCTCAAATCGGGGCGCATCAGCCCGTATTTCTTCAACACCGGGCTCTTCAACACCGGCGTCAAACTCGCCCGCCTCGGCGAATTCTACGCCCAGGCGATCCGCGACTCCGGCATCGTCTTCGACATGCTCTACGGCCCGGCCTACAAGGGCATACCGCTCGCGACCGCCGCCGCCACCGCGCTCGCCGCGGCCGGCGGCGCGGACGTGCCCTACGCCTTCAACCGCAAGGAGGCGAAGAAATACGGCGAGGGCGGCGCCATCGTCGGCCACCCGCTGCAGGGACGAGTGCTGATCATTGACGACGTGATCTCGGCCGGCACGTCGGTGCGGGAATCGGTGCAGATCATCAAGACCGCGGGCGCGCAACCCGCCGGCGTGGCCATCGCGCTCGACCGCCAGGAGCGCGGCGAGGGCAAGCTCTCCGCGGTCCAGGAAGTGGTGGAAGGCCTGGGACTCATGGTCATAAGCATCGTGACCCTCGCCGATCTGCTGGAATACCTGGACGGCAAGGAAAACGCGCGCCGCTACCTCGACGCCATCAACGCCTACAAACGCGCCTACGGCGCGTGAGAGGCCGTCGGGTGGTTATTCTGGACAGCAGTGCTGTACAGCACAAAGAACGCGAGGATTCTTCTAAGGAAGTTCTGAACAAGCAGTAAAGCCGTCATGCCAGCGAAAGCTGGCATCCAGAATCGGCCTTACGGCCGATGCTTTTTCAAAGCCTGGATTCCGGCTTGCGCCGGAATGACGACTTAATCAGAACTTCCCTAAGGAACCTCTGAAATAAGAAGTCTTCGCCGCAAAGAACGCAAAGATTTTTTGTTGATTATCCGATGCTTTTCTTTGCGCCCTTCGCGTCTTTGCGGCAAATAATCATACTTAATCAGAGTTTCCCTGGGGCTCGCGCTTCTCGCTGAAGCGCGTTAGCTGCGGCGCCTGCGCCATGTCCACCTTGCCATCCAGGGCCGCGCCCTCGGCCATGGCGATGACCGGGCTTTTGATGTTGCCGCGGATGCGGGCGCTCGCGGCGAGCTCGAGCTTC
>MFSY01000113.1:34476-36486 GCA_001785175.1 Candidatus Muproteobacteria bacterium RIFCSPHIGHO2_01_FULL_65_16
CGCCCAGGAACAACGTGCCGTCGAGATCGCACCGGCCCTCGACGCGCCCGTGGACGATGTAGTTGTCCTTGCCCTGGAAGGCGCCGGTGAAAACCGCCTCCGGCCCGATGACGGTGGCGAACTCGCCCACGCGGTCAATGGTGCGGCGCAGACGATTCTGGCCCAGATGGAGCAGCGCGCTGATTTTCATTATTGTGGGTACCTCTAAAAATTCCGTTTTACCGACCGAACATCGAGTTCACCGCGGAGACGCAGAGGCGCGGAGTGATTGAAACGAAAACGAATTTTTCTCTGCGTGCTCTGCGTTCTCTGCGGTGAAAATCGTGCTTTCAGCAATTTTCGAGGTTCCCTTGTGTTTCTCTGAATCCCGGCCCAAGGCGGCCGGCGGCGTCAAACAATCAGTTTCAATCCCACCAGCACCGTCACGATTTCAAAACCGCGCTTGATCCAGCGGCTGCCCTTGATGATCGCCCAGTGCGCGCCGAGATAGCCGCCGGCGAACGAGCCCGCGAGCAACACCGGCACCCAGGACCACTTGATCTCGCCCAGCATCCCCAGGGTCACGGCGCCGGCGCCGTTCCAGAACATCCCGACCAGCACCAGGGTGTGGGCCACGGCACGCTTATAGTCTAGACCAAACCAGCGTACGAGCCAGAGCGTGCAAAACAGCCCGGTGCCGGAGGAGAGCGAGCCGTTGAGCAGGCCGATGACAAAAAGCCCGAGCCCGCCCAGCACATAGCCGCGGCGGGTCCGATGAATGGGCGTGTGTTCCAGGCCGAGGCGCCGGTTGGAAAAAGAGTAGATGCCGAGCCCCATGGTCAGCAGACCGAGCGCGGTCTGGGCCGGGCGATCCGGCACGTCGAGGATGAAGGCGGCGCCGGCAACGACCCCGGGCAGGCCGGCGGCGAGAATGAACACGGTCATGCGCCGCTCCAGGGTCCTTTCCCGCAGATGCCGCAGGGTCGCGCCGATCCCGAGCGCGACGGTCGCGACCTTGTGCGTGGCGAGGGCCACGCCGAACGGCAGGCCGAGGAAAATCAGCGCCGGGAACTGCAACAGGCCCGCCCCGCCGCCGGCGAAGGCGGAGAAGGCGTTGGCCACGAGCGCCACCAGAAACAGCAAAATCTGCTCAAGCCAATCCATACGCGCGCGCGGCCGGCCGGTGACGTTTCATCGGCGGATTATGTCACACCGTCCGGCCGCCGGCCGCGGGGGGGCGGGCGGGTTGACACGACCGCAAACAGTGGCCAATCTTAAACAAAACCTGGAATGATCCTCCGACCATGACGCCAAAATACCTCGCCCCCCTTATATCCCTGATCCTCGCCCTGGCCGCCGTCACCGCGACGGACGCGCATGCCGCCAAGGGCGCGGGCATAAAGAAATGCCAGGATGAAACCGGCAAGTGGCACTACGGCGACACCGCCGCCGAGGGGTGCGCGAAATCCAAGGTCATCGTGATCACCGAAACGGGCACGAAGCGAAAGGAGATCGCCGCCCCGCCGACGGAGGAGGAGCTGAAGGAACGCGAGCGCCACAAGGAGGATCTGGAGCTGGAAAAGAAGGATACCGCGGACCGGGCCAAGAAGGACGAACTCCTGCTGAGCACCTACGGCCATGAACAGGACATCATCTACGTGCGCGACCGCAAGCTCGCGCAGGTCGAGTCCTCCATCGGCGCCACCGAGGCCACGCTGCAATCGCTGCGCGCGGTGCTGACCAGGATGGAGGCCCAGGCCGCGGACGACAAGGACGACAAGGCGGCCTCGGAGCAGAACACGAAGGCGATCGCCCAGACCAGGGCGCAGATCGCGAAACACGAGGCCTACCTCGCCACCAGAAAACAGGAGCAGGAAGACATCCGCAAACAGACGGAACAGGATCTTGCGCGCTACCGCGAGCTGAAAAATCGCGCGCCGGGGGCCGCGGCCCCCGGCGCCAAGCCACGCTAGGGAAGCTCTGATTTATATGATTATCCAACGCGGAGGCGCAGAGACGCGGAGAAAACCG
>MFSY01000113.1:36500-43088 GCA_001785175.1 Candidatus Muproteobacteria bacterium RIFCSPHIGHO2_01_FULL_65_16
CGCCTCCGCGCCTCTGCGTCAAAAGCTCATTTAATCAGGGATTCCTTAGAAGTTTTTCAAACCCGCTTTACAAAACGGCGCAGCGTCCCCGGCGCGGCAGACGTTTTCGTCTTCATATTATCCCTCTTCACCGGTGGGATGAACGCCGCTTCGTCGCCGTCGCGCGCCGCCATACACCCGCGACGCCTGTGACACCACGCACGTCAATGAGGCCGGCGCCGCGCCTTTCCCGCTCGCATACCCCGGCGAAGAACCTGACAGCGAGGCGTGAAGATTCCTTAAATAGGATGCCATGCTGCCACTTATATATGAGCCGGCGCGCCCGTGCTTAAAGTGGGCTAAGATTATAATGCGCATGGCCAGGGAGCGGCCGCGTTCCAGCCAAAGCCTGAATTCCAAACACCCTTATTATAGATAAAGGGCCTTGGCGCTCCCTCCGTAAATAAAGGAAACTTATGTCCAACCCCAGTAATACTAATTAGTTTTGCGCGCCGCGAGGCTATAAAGTTTCGTGGCTCCCAAAAGTTCAGGTATCCATCACGCAACATCTGACTAAAGGAGCATTAAATAATCATGTCAACACTAGTGCATCCACATGGCGGCGGTGAGCTCAAGCCCCTGCTGCTGCAAGGCGCGGCGCTGACGGAAGAGCGCAAGCGCGCCCAGACCCTGCCCAAGGTCCGCATCGCCTCGCGCGAGACCGGCGACCTCGTCATGCTCGGCATCGGCGGCTTCACGCCGCTCGACGGCTTCATGACCCGCGCCGACTGGGAAGGCGTGTGCGACGGCATGAAGTTGGCCAACGGGCTGTTCTGGCCGATACCGATCACCCTCTCCACCGACAAGGTCACCGCCCAGGGCGTCAAGACCGGCTCCGAGGTGGCGCTCGCGGACGGCGAATCGGGCGAGATCATGGCCACCATGAAGGTGACCGAGAAGTACGCCATAGACAAGGCGCACGAGTGCATGATGGTGTACAAGACCGCCGACCTCGAGCACCCGGGCGTGAAAATGGTGATGGACCAGGGCGAGGTGAATCTCGCCGGGCCGGTGAAGGTGCTGTCCCAGGGCGGCTTCCCCGAGAAATACGGCGCCCAGTTCATGACCCCGGCCCAGACGCGCGAGTTCTTCAGATCCCACGGCTGGTCCACCGTGGCCGCCTTCCAGACCCGCAACCCCATGCACCGCTCGCATGAGTACCTGGCCAAGGTCGCCATCGAAACCTGCGACGGCGTGCTGATCCACTCGCTCCTGGGCAAGCTCAAGGCCGGCGACATCCCGGCCGAGGTGCGCAGCAAGGCGATCGGCGTCCTGATCGAGAAATATTTCGTCAAAAACACCGTGGTGCAGGCGGGCTATCCGCTCGACATGCGCTACGCCGGGCCGCGCGAGGCGCTGTTGCACGCCCTGTTCCGCCAGAACTACGGCTGCTCGCACCTGATCGTCGGGCGCGACCACGCCGGCGTCGGCAGCTACTACGGCCCGTTCGACGCGCACAAGATCTTCGACGAGATCCCGAAGGACGCGCTCGAGACCAAGGCGCTCAAGATAGACTGGACCTTCTGGTGCTACCAGTGCGGCGGCATGGCCAGCGCGCGCACCTGCCCGCACGAGGACAAGGACCGGCTGCTGCTCTCGGGCACGAAGCTGCGCAAGATGCTGTCGGAAGATCAAGCGGTCCCGCCCGAGTTCTCGCGTCCCGAGGTGCTGGCGATCCTGCGCGAGTACTACGCCGGGCTGACGGAGAAGGTGGAAGTGAAGCTGAGCGGGCACTCGGCGCGTTAAGCCAGAAACACGCGAGCCAGTCATTTTATATTTGCGGCTTCATGGATACGTTTGCTTGTGTTTATTAGTTTTTAATTCAACTCTGATGGAGGGCAATCATGCCGACATTCGTTCGTACCGATAAGTGCGATGGCTGCAAGGGTCAGGACAAGACCGCCTGCATGTACATCTGCCCGCACGACCTGATGATGCTCGACAAGGACGGCTCCGCGACCGGTCACGCCATGAAGGCCTACAACCAGGAGCCGGAGCAGTGCTGGGAGTGCTACTCGTGCGTCAAGATCTGCCCGCAGAACGCGATCGAGGTGCGCCACTACGCCGACATCGTGCCGCTCGGGGGCTCGGTGCAGCCGCTGCGCGGCAGCGATTCGATCATGTGGACCATCAAGTTCCGCAACGGCACGCTCAAGCGCTTCAAGTTCCCGACCCGCACCACGGCCGAGGGCTCGATCAAGCCGTACGACGGCAAGCCTACGCCCAAGATGGCCGACATCGGCAAGACGACTCTCTTCACGACCGAAGTGATGGGCGGTTACCGCGCCGGCAAGAAAGAAGAGCTGATCCGTCTGAAGTGACGGAGCGGCGGAAATTCAACTAGCACTGAACAAGGGTAAATCACCATGGCTCAAGGTACTTTTGGCAATCCCGAGATCGTTCAGGAAGAGGTGGACATCCTCCTGATCGGCGGCGGCATGGCGTGCAGCGGCGCGGCGTACGAGATCGTACGCTGGGCCGAGGCCGCCAAGGCCGAAAAGGGCGTCAACCTCAAGATCAAGCTGGTGGACAAGGCCGCCATGGATCGTTCCGGCGCGGTGGCCCAGGGCCTCTCCGCCATCAACACCTACATCGGCCCCGAGCAGGATCCGGCCGACTACACCCGCATGGTCTCCAACGACCTCATGGGCATCACTCGCGACGACCTGGCCTACGACCTGGGCCGCGTGGTGGACGACTCGGTGCACCTGTTCGAGGAGTGGGGCCTGCCGATCTGGAAGACCGACGCCCAGGGCGTGCGCCACGACGGCGCCGAGTCCATCCGCGAGGGTCTGCCGGCGCTGAAGGACGGCGGCAAGCCGGTGCGTTCCGGCAAGTGGCAGATCATGATCAACGGCGAATCCTACAAGTGGATCGTCGCCGAGGCCGCGAAGAAGGCGCTCGGCAGCCAGAACATCCAGGAGCGCATATTCATCGTCAAGCTCGTCAACGACAAGAACGACCCGTCGCGCATCGCCGGCGCGGTCGGCTTTTCGGTGCGCGAGCACAAGCTCTACGTGTTCAAGGCCAAGGCGATCCTGCTCGCATGCGGCGGCGCGGTGAACATCTTCCGCCCGCGCTCGGTCGGCGAGGGCACGGGCCGCGCCTGGTACCCGGTGTGGAACGCGGGCTCGACCTACGCCATGGCCGCCGAGGCCGGCGCCGAGCTGACGATGATGGAGAACCGCTTCGTGCCGGCCCGCTTCAAGGACGGCTACGGTCCGGTGGGCGCGTGGTTCCTGTTGTTCAAGGCCAAGGCGACCAACGCCTACGGCGAGGACTACATGACCAAGAACAAGGCGCTGCTCGATGACTATCCGCCCTACGGTCAGGCGGCGGTGCCGGCCTCGTGCCTGCGCAACCACCTGATGCTGAAGGAGATGAAGGAAGGCCGCGGCCCGATCTACATGGACACCGTCACCGCGCTCGCCAAGCTCAGTGCGACGCTGACGCCGAAGGAGGTGAAGCACCTCGAGGCCGAGGCGTGGGAGGACTTCCTCGACATGTGCATCGGCCAGTGCGGCGTCTGGGTCGGCGAGAACATCGAGCCGGAAAAGAAGAACTCCGAGCTCATGCCGACCGAACCGTACCTGCTCGGCTCGCACTCCGGCTGCTGCGGCATCTGGGTGTCCGGTCCGGAAGACCTCGGCGCGCCGACCGCGAAGGACGAGGAGTATCCGGACGTGCCGGCGAGCCAGCCGCGCGGCTGGAACTGGGGCTATCGTTCCATGACCACGGTCAAGGGCCTGTTCACCGCCGGCGACGGCGTGGGCGCATCGGGCCACAAGTTCTCCTCCGGTTCGCACGCCGAGGGCCGTCTCGCCGCCAAGGCGATGGTCAAGTTCGCCCTCGACAACAAGGACTGGAAGCCGGAGCTGGATACCCCGCCCGAGCAGTTGGCCGAGGAGATCTACAAGCCGGTGCGCAACTACCTGCAGCACAAGGACTACACCACGGCGATTGACGTCAACCCGCACTACATCGTGCCCAAGATGCTGCAGTTCCGACTGCAGAAGATCATGGACGAGTACGTCGCCGGCATCGCGACCTACTACAACACCAACGACAAGATGCTGAAGGTGGCCGAGGAGAAGCTGGAGATGCTGAAGGAAGACTCCTTCAAGATGCGCGCCAAGGACCTGCACGAGCTGCTGCGCGCGTGGGAGAACTACCACCGCATCCTCACCGCCGAGGCGCACATGAAGCACATTCAGTTCCGCGAGGAGTCGCGCTACCCCGGCTTCTACTATCGCACGGACAAGAACTTCGTTGACGAGAAGAACTGGAAGTGCTTCGTGAACTCCATCTATGACCGCAAGACCCATAAGTGGACGCTGTTCAAGCGCAAACACGTGGACCTGGTGGACAAGTCCAAGCTGTTCAAACCGGCCGCCCACTAGGGAAGCTCTGATTAAGTATGATTATTTGACGCAAAGACGGTCGCTCCCGACATCCTGTCTCGCGCGACATTCGTACGTCCCTGTACAGCACAAAGGGCGCAAAGAAAAGCATGGATAAGCAACAACAGAAAAATCCCTGCGTTCTTTGTGCTGTACAGGGACGTACTAATTTCCACGTCGCGCCGGGACGCGCGGTTGACGTGGATGCTGTACAGGGACGTACTAATTTCCACGTCGCGCCGGGACGCGCGGTTGACGTGGATGCTGTACAGGGACGTACTAATTTCCACGTCGCGCCCGGCCGGCGCATGCGATTGTGAAGCACTGCCGGGCGCCGCGCGGCGCCCGGATTTTTTATGGAGGCGAATCCGGGGCTCGAAAAAAACCGCTTCTCATGTAGGTTGGGTTAAGGCGCGAAGCGCCGAACCCAACAAAATCGTACCATGGACAAGATCACCAACCTCATCGGCGCGTCGCCCTTTCCCCAAAACCCGGTCGTGCCGCGGATGCTCGAAGGCTCGGCCACGATCCGGTTCCGCTGCCGCAAGGGCATCGCCTGCTGGAACGCGTGCTGCGGCAACATTGACATCGCGCTCACGCCCTACGACATCCTGCGGCTCAAGCGCCGCCTCGGGCTGACATCGAGCGAGTTTCTGGTGCAGTACACCCTGCCCTATGAAATGGAGAAGGATGGCATCACCGGCGTGAAACTCAAGCCGGTGGAGAATGGCAGCGCCTGCCGGTTCATGACCGCGGACGGCTGCGACGTGTATAGCGACCGTCCCACCGCCTGCCGCTACTACCCGGTGGCGCTGCTGTCCATGCGCCGACAGGATGAATACACTGACCGCAGCTCCTATGCGCTGGTGAAGGAAGACCATTGCCTCGGGCACAACGAGCCGCGACCCGTCACCATTGACGAATACCGCAAGGAACAGGGTCTGGATGAGTACGACGAGCTCGCGCGCGGCTGGCGCCAACTGATCCTCAAGAAAAAATCGTCGGGGCCGACGGTCGGCAAGCCGTCCAAGCGCAGCCTCCAGCTGTTCTTCATGGCCTGCTACGATCTCGACCGCTTCCGCGAATTCGTGGCCAGCCCGGGCTTCCGGGAGGCGTACGACATCGAGCCCGCGTTCATGGAACGGCTCGGCGCCGACGATGTCGAGCTGATGCAATTCGCCTTCCGCTTCCTGCGGCAGGTGATGTTCGGCGAGGAATCCCTCAAGATGAAGGCCGGCGCCGTCGAGAAGCGCCTGGCGCGGAAACGGGAACGGGAGGAACAGGCCGGGAGCAAGGATGTTCCGACGGGGGGAGAGTAGGCCCGCGTTCCTTCCGCTGATTCCCCCCTAACAAGTTGCTGAAACCCGGACCTGCCCAGTTTTAACAGGCTTGCGCCTGCAAACATGGCGCCTTAAACTTAGCTAAGTTAGCTAGGAGGGCGGCTATGGGGAAAGTCAATATTCACGATGCCAAGACCAATCTCTCGCGCCTGATCGAACAGGCCGCGAAGGGCGGAGAGGTCGTTATTTCCAAGGCCGGTGAGCCGGTGGCCAAGCTGGTGGCGATCAAACCCGTCGCGCCGCGCCGTCGCAAGGGACTGCTCAAGAACAAGATCAAGATTCGCCCCGGCTTCTACAAGCCCCTGCCGGAGGAAGCGATCGCCGCCTTTGAGGGAAAGACGGCGAAATGAGGGTATTGCTCGATACCCACATCCTGCTCTGGTGGCTCATGGATGACCGGCGGTTGCCGAAGGACGCCGAGCGAATCATCAGGGACCCGGATAACTCCATTTTCGTCAGCGCCGCTTCCATTTGGGAGGTCGCCATCAAGGCTTCGCTTGGGCAGATCGAGGCGGATCCATTTGCGATCCAAGCGGCCATCGAACCGAGCGGCTTCGCCGAGCTTCCGATCACGGGAAAACACGCCGCGCAGGTGGCGCGGCTCCCTCCACGTCACCGCGACCCGTTTGACCGCATGCTCGTTGCCCAGAGCCTCGCCGAACCCATGCGCCTGTTGACCAGCGACACGGCGCTTGCCAAGTACGGTGACATCATGCTGATGGTTTGATCATGAAAGTCGTCACCATGACCGCCCCCGGCGGGCCGGAGGTGCTGAAGCTCCAGGACCTGCCCGACCCGAAGCTCGCGCG
>MFSY01000114.1:0-4436 GCA_001785175.1 Candidatus Muproteobacteria bacterium RIFCSPHIGHO2_01_FULL_65_16
CGCGTGCGAGAACGACGCCTATCCGGCGCTCGACATGGCGGCGCTGAACCGCATCGAGTACAGCGCCTTCACGCGCGTCATCCCGGTGCGCTGCCTGGGGAGCGTCAACACCATCTGGGTGACGGATGCGCTCAATTCCGGCTACGACGGCGTGATGCTCATGGGTTGCCAGAAGGGCGAGAACTATCAGTGTCACTTCGTGCGCGGGAGTCAGATGGCGCACGACCGCATGAGCAAGATTGACGACACGTTGAAGCAACTGAGCCTCGAGACCGAGCGCGTGCGCACCCACGAGGTCGCGATCACCGACATCCAGCGCGCGCCCGCCCTCATCAACGAGATGGCCGAGACGATCCGGAAGATCGGCCTCTCGCCGCTCAAGTTCTAGGAATATGATTTTGAACCGCCAAGGCGCCAAGGACGCCAAGAAAACGAACTCGTATATCCGCAGATTTCGCAGATTGGCGCAGATTTAAAAGGTTTCCTTGACGCTACATGAATCTGCGTAAATCTGCGTAATCTGTGGATAGATAATTTGTTAGGGACTCGCAAGGAGCCTCCATGAGCAATCTGAACACGGCGATGGTGGAAAGGTACCGCAACGACTTCCTGAAGGAGGTCGAGGCGAACGTCGAGATGGGCGACTGGGTCAAGATGTGCATGCAGTGCGGCGTGTGCTCGGGCTCCTGTCCGCTCGGGCCGTACTGGGAGCATCCGCCGCAGGAGCTGTTCATGATGATCCGCGCCGGCAAGCGCGACGAGGTCCTGAAGAGCGAGGCGATGTGGATGTGCACCAGTTGTTACAACTGCATCGTGCGCTGCCCGCGCGAGCTTCCGATCACCCACATCATGCACGGCCTGGCGAGCTACGCCCACCGCCTCGGGCTCGCGCCCAAGATGAACCCGACGCGCCGCTTCTCCGTGATCTTCTGGCGCAACATCGCCAAGACCGGGCGGGTGAACGAAATGGAGCTTTCGCTGCGGCTCTACTTCATGGACGGGTTCGTCAAGGGCGTGAAGAAGGGCATCGAGATGGCGGGCGTGGGCCTCGGCATGCTCCGGACCGGGCGGCTCAATCCCTTCGGGCTGTTCGCGCACAAGGGCTGCAAGGGCAAGCAGGACATCCAGAAGATGCTGAAGCACGCCCACGAGATCGAGGCCAAGCGCAAGCAGTTCGCGTAAAGGTCGCTAACGAAATGAATATGATCTTGAACCGCCAAGACGCCAAGGCCGCCAAGAAAGGTGCTTATTTAGCAATCAAAGACTTGGCGTTCTTGGGGTCTTGGCGGTTGATTTCCTTTTATTAGGAGTTCTAAGGGGTTTGTATGGCGAAAAAAGAGTATTCGTTCTACCCGGGCTGCTCGTCCGAGCGCAAGGCGTCGGCCAGCAACTACATGGTCTCGGTCGAGGCGATGTGCAAGACGCTCGACGTCAAGCTCAACGAGATCCCCGACTGGAACTGCTGCGGCGCGTCCATCGGCTACGCCGAGGGCGGGGAGCTGCCGCGCCACATCATGAACGCGCGCAACATCGCGCTCTCGGAGAGCAACAACCCCGGCCAGGACATCGTCGCCACCTGCGCCGCCTGCTGGCTCGGCACCAAGGAGACCCAGGAGCGCGTCGCGCATTCGGGCGAGCTGCTCGCCGACATCAACTCGATCCTCGGCGCGGCCGGCCTCAAGTACGAGGGCAGGCAGCCGGTGCGGCACATGTTCGAGGTGCTGATCGAGGACCTGGGCTACGACGCGCTTAAGCAGCCGGTGGTGAAGCCCCTGGAAGGCGTCAAGATCGCGGGCTACGTCGGCTGTCAGACCAACCGTCCGTTCGGCGTCGCCGGTGAGTCGTTCGAGAATCCGAAGTATCTCGACAAGCTCACCGAGATCATGGGCGCGGAGCCGGTCGAGAAGTACGACCAGAAGGTCACCTGCTGCGGCGGCGCGCTCGCCTTCAGCGAACCCGAGAAGTCCCAGGCGCAGATCAAGAAGATCATCGAGAGCGCCTATGATTTCGGCGCCGATATGATCGTGACTCCGTGCCCGGTGTGCCAGATGAACACCGAGGTCTATCAGGGCCAGATCAACAAGAAATACGGCACCAAGTTCAACATCCCGGTGGTGTACTACTCGCAGCTCATGACCGTCGCCTACGGCGGCACGGCCAAGGAGGCCGGCCTCGACGGCAACATCATCCGCGCCACCAAGCTCGAAGAGATCGCGGCCAAGAAGTAAGCCGCGCCGCCTCCCCGGCGGCGCGTTGACAGTTTCGGCGGGCCGGAGTAACTGTATGCCGTGGCGTCCGCCGCGCGGCGGGGCGGGGCCAGACGGCTGGGAGGCACCGGAACGCGGCGACTTATTTATAGACACCGGGCCTGGATACGACACGTGTGGACTTGGGGTAGAAAGGACGTTTATTCTTCTGTGGATGAAATTCTCGATGGACTGGGCGAAGTCCGGTCTCGCGCCGGCCGCACGGCTGATGCGTCTGCCGGTGATCGCCGCGGCCTGTCTCGCCGTCATCGGGGTGCCGGTCAATACGCCGGAGAAACTCGCGGCGCTGATCGGCGTCGCGCTGCTCCTTTTTTCCTCGACGTCGCGAGAGGGCGCGTGGCGCTACGCGCTCGCGGCGGCGGTTGTCCTCGGCGCGCTGACCCTCAAAGGGGTCGTGCCGCATACGCAGGTCGAGGCCGGGCACAACCTCTACCTGCCGACCGCGGATGCCGACGCGCGCTACCACGAATTGCCGATGCAGTTTCGCGCGGCGCTCGATGTGGCGTTCCTGCGCGCCAACCCGCGCGCGACGTGGTGCGATTCGCGCGAGGAGTTGCGGCGCAGGGGCACCCCGGTGAACCGCCCGTTGCGGACCGGGGAAACCGTCTACCTGTACGAGCATTGCTGGCGCAACGCCGTTCTGCGGCCGGAAACCTTCGCGTTTACCGGCGACGGCTTTTTCCGCGCGCAACCGCAGCTGCGCATTCTCGATCGCCTCGCGATTGACGGGCTGGACGACGCCCGCATCGCCGCGCTGTACGCGTTCGACACGGCCTGGTATTTCTGGCGCGAGAATACGAATCGCATCGCGCCGGCGTGGTATCTCGCCCTGACGCTGCCGGCGCAACTTGTCGGAAGCCGCATTTGCACTCGCGGCTACGTCTACTGGTCGCAAGATGCAACCTGGTCCGCGCCGCAAGGCGGCGAGGCCTGCCGGGAGGTGGAGCCCCGGCACGTCGGCAGCCGGCTCTGGGCGTTCGATGTCGGGGCGGCGCCGCGGCTCGCTGTACAACTGGAGCGCAGCGCGCGTCTCCTCGCCTGGGATCTCGTGCTGCGGATTCTACTGGTCGGCGCGCTCGCCACGCTGGTCTGGCTCACGCTGCGCGTCGAACCGCGCCGTTTCGCTCGCGCCGGGCTCTGGTTCCTCGCCGGCGCCGGGGTCGTCGCGCTCGCCGCGCCGGGCTTCTTCACCCAGGCACTGACCATCGCCACCGAGCGCGACGCGCTCATTTACCGCGGGCTCGGCTACAACATCGCGCGCGCGCTCGCCGAGGGCCGCTGGCTCGAGGCGTTGCGCGGCGGCGAAGACGTGTTCCTGTTCATGCCGGGGTACCGCTACTTCCGCGCGCTCGAGCTCATCCTGTTCGGCGACACGAGCTACGCGACCCTCGTCGTTCTGCTCGCCACGCCGCCGTTGCTCTGGCAGCTCGCGCGCCTGGTGCTGCGCGGGCGGGGCTGGCTCGTCGCCTATCTCGTGCTGAGCCTCGCGATCCTGGCGCGCCTGTTCGACTGGGCCATGAAGGGCTACAGCGAGGCGGCGGGGTTTTTCCTCATGATCGCCGGCGTGGTGCTCTTTCTGCGGACCTTGTCGCAGCCGGCCCGTTACGGACCCGCCCAGGCGGCGGGACTCTGGGCCGCGTTCCTCCTCGTCGCGCTCGCCACGTGGATACGCCCGAACTTCGCCCTCGTCATCGGTGTCATGGGGCTCGCGTACCTGCGGGTGCACGCGGCCGGATTCGGGTGGCGCATGTCGCTCGCGATCCTGTCCGCGTCGCTGGTTGTCTTTGCGGTCACCCTGCACAACGTCTATTTCGGCGGGAGACTGGTCTGGCTTACCGTGCCGCTGAGGGGCGATTCGCTGCGTGTCGAGCCCGTGGATTACGCGGCGATGCTCGCCGAATGGTCGCGGGGCGTGTTCGGCGAAAAGAGCCACGCCATCGCGCACCACCTGGGCTGGGTGTTGCCGCGGCGCTGGCTGGGCCTCGCCGCGGCGGGCTATGTGCTCGCGCGCGGCGGCCCGGGCTGGTCCGCGGCGCGCGTGCTCGCCGGCATATCGCTGGCGCTGTACATGCCGTTCCTCTTTTATTTCGCGCCCTCGCGCCATCTCCAGGCCGCCAACGCGATGGCCATCCTGTGCGTGCTCGTCGCGCTGCAGATGGGCGTTCAGTC
>MFSY01000114.1:4445-5938 GCA_001785175.1 Candidatus Muproteobacteria bacterium RIFCSPHIGHO2_01_FULL_65_16
GAGAGGGCCGCTGGAATGCCCGAACTGACCGTCGTCATTCCCGCCTACCGCGAGCGCGAGAACGTCGTGCCGCTGCTCGCCGCGCTGGAGCAGTCCCTGCGTGGCGTGGACTGGGAGGCGATTTTCGTCGTGGACGATGGTTTTGATGGCACCGAGGAGCTGGTGCGCGAGCGCGCGCAGCAGGATCGCCGCGTCCGCTGCCTGCATCGCATCGGACGCCGCGGCCTCGCCTCGGCCTGCGTCGAGGGCATGCTCGCCAGCTCCGCGCCCTACCTCGCGGTGATGGACGCTGACCTGCAGCACGACGAGGCGCTGCTGCCGCGTATGCTCGCGACGATCCAGGGCGGCACGGCGGACGTGGTGGTGGCGAGCCGTTACATGGCGGGGGCGAGCATGGGTGAGCTCGCCCCGGAGCGCGTGCGCATCAGCCGGCTCGCGAGCTGGATGAGCCGGCTGCTGAGCCGGCACTTGACCGATCCCATGAGCGGATTTTTCATCCTGCGGCGTAGCTTTCTCGAGCGCGTGATGCGGCACCTGTACGGGCGGGGCTTCAAGATCCTGCTCGATCTCGTGGCCGCCGCGCGCGGCGATGTGCGCATCGAGGAGTTGCCCTACCGCATGCGCAGCCGCCGCCACGGCGAGAGCAAGCTCGGCGCGCGCGTGATCGCCGAGTACTTCATGATGCTCATGTATCACCTGTTGAGGCGCCTGGGGCGGCGGGTGTCCGCCGAATCCGACTCGGAACCGCGCCCATGATAGACATGCACAGCCACATCCTTCCGGGCATTGACGACGGCGCGCGCGATCTCGACGAGGGGCTCGCGCTGCTGCGCCTGGCCGAGGCCGACGGCGTCACGACGCAGGTGCTGACCCCGCACATCCACCCGGTCCGCTACGACAACACGCTCGCCTCGATACGCCTGGCGTGCGAGCGGCTCGCACAGGCGGCGGGGCAGGCCGGGCTCACGATCCGACTCGAGTTCGCGGCCGAGATCCGCATCGGATCGGAGATCATGGCGCTCGTGACGGCGGATCAGATTCCCTGGCTCGGCGTCTGGGAGGGGCGCAAGGTGCTGTTGCTGGAGTTTCCCTACACCGGCATTCCCGTGGGCAGCCTCAATCTGGTGGCGTGGCTGCGGCAGCGCGACATCGTGCCGATGCTGGCGCACCCGGAGCGCATCTTCCCGATCCAGGACGACTTCGAGAAGCTCCGGCCGTTTCTCGCCGCCGGATGTCTGGCGCAGATCACGGCCGGCAGCCTGCTCGGTGACTTCGGGCCGGCGGCGCTGCGCGTGGCGTTGAGGCTGCTCGAAGGCGGGCAGGTGGGCCTGATCGCGTCGGATTGCCACAACCTGACCTACCGGCCGCCGAAGCTCGGGGCGGGGGTCGAGGCCGCCGCGCGCGTGATCGGGGAGCGGGCGGCGCGGGAGTTGGTGACTACCGTCCCACGCCGGATGCGCGCGGCGCTGGGCGCGGCGTAGCGACGCCGGCCT
>MFSY01000114.1:5961-8385 GCA_001785175.1 Candidatus Muproteobacteria bacterium RIFCSPHIGHO2_01_FULL_65_16
TTGCCTTGCACCAGCGGGCCGACGACGTCGGCGCGGCGATGGCGCAGCGCCAGGCGCACCATGGTTTCGCCCTGACGGCGCATCCCGCGCTCGATGTCGGCGCGGACCTGCGCCCGTGTCTCCTCGGGCAACACGTCCCACGCGGCCAATCCCAGATCGGCGACGGTTTTCTGGACCTCCGGCTCCCACGGCCCGAGCGCCGCCGCCCGCTCGAGCGCGGTGAGGAACTCACGGTCCAGCTCCACCAGCCGGAACTTGATGACGGCGAGATTGGCCCAGGTGTGCGGCCACGACGGCCGGCGCACGATGGCCGCGCGGTAGTAATCGAGCGCGGCGCGGCGGTGCTCCTTGGCCTCGGCGTCCCACGGCGGCGCGTCCGCCACGAGCATGGCGTGCATGTCGCCGAGGCCGGCGAGCAGATCCGGGCGCCGGCCGTCCACGCGCTGCGCCAGCGCATAGGCCTCCAAGGCGCGCGCGATCCTGTCCTTGGTGAGCGGGGTGCGGATGACATCGCCCTGCTGATCCAGGATGAGCTCGGCGCGGACGCGGAACACGTCCGCCGCGCCCCAAACGGCGGCGAGCGCCGCCAGCGCCGCGAGCGCGGCGACGGCGATACGCGGCAGCCAAGTGAGGCGTGTCATCCTGGAAAAAACGGTTGACCGCAGATTACGCAGATTTTAAAAAGGATATTGAACCGCCAAGACGCCAAGAACGCCAAGAGAACAAATAGCTTATCCGCAGATTACGCAGATTACGCAGATTTAAAAAAACAACATTGAACCGCCAAGACGCCAAGAACGCCAAGAGAATAAATTCAATCCACAGAAAACAATTTGTACCGCCAGGACGCCAGGAGCGCCAGGTTTTTTACCGTTGAAAACAGCCTTTCTTGGCGTCCTTGGCGTCTTGGCGGTTCAAGATCAATTAACTTTCTCCGCATCTCCGCGGTGAAAATCATGGTTTCAGCGAATTTTCGAGGTTCCCTATATTATTGACCGGCGCCGCCGGTGGCGGAAAACCCGGTTATTCAGCCGCCCCGGGCGCGGCGCGCGCGCCCGGAAATCGCACCTATAATTCAAGGCATGGAGGAAACGCACCGTTATAGCAGGCCCGCGCGGCGCGCGGCCGGGGTGGCGCTCGGCGCCGTCTGGTTGCTGTTGTCCGGCTGCGGTTATTTCATGTCGTCGGCGACCGACGACCTCGCGCAGCGGCTCACGGACGCGGTGCTGAACCAGGACGACCCCAAGACCGTCCAGGACGGCGCGCCCGCCTATCTCCTGCTGATTGACGGCCTCATCGAGGGCGACCCCGACGACGCGGCGTTGCTGCGCGCGGGCGCGAACCTCTACGGCTCCTACGCCACCGTGTTCGTCGAGGACCGGCCGCGGGCGCAGCGCCTGACGGACAAGGCGCGCGGCTACGCCGTGCGCGCGCTGTGCCGGAGCGCGGCGGCCGGCTGCGGCCTGCACGAGCGCAACTTCGATGAATACGCCGCCCAGCTGCGCGGGCTGACGCGCGCGGACACGGCCACGTTGTACGCCTACGCCGCGGCGTGGGCGGGTTGGATCCAGGTCCGGCCCGACGACTGGAACGCCGTCGCCGATATTCCCAAGGTCAAGGCCGCGATGCAGCGCGTCGTGGAGCTGGACGAGGGCCACGATCGCGGCGGCGCGCATCTGTATCTCGGCGTCCTGGCGACGCTGCTGCCGCCGTCGCTCGGCGGGCAGCCGGAGCAGGCGCGCAAGCATTTCGAGCGCGCGCTGGAGCTGTCGCAGGGCCGTCACCTCATGGCGCGGGTGCTGTACGCGGAGCGCTACGCGCGCATGGTGTTCGATCGCGCGCTGCACGACCGGCTGCTCAAGGAGGTGCTGGCGGCGCCGCCGCGCGAGCCCGGCTTGACCCTGATGAACACCCTGGCGCAGCAGAAGGCGCAAAAATTGCTGGCCTCGGCCGGGAAATTTTTTTAGGGGGCGTTAGGCTGGAACGATGATTTCACCGCAGAGGCGCGGAGGCGCGGAGAGAAATAAGCTATCAGCTAAAAAATAAGCGATCAGCGATCAGCTATCAGCCATCAGCTAATAGCCAAGGAAGCCCTGAACAAGCAGCAAAGCCGTCATGCCAGCGAAAGCTGGCATCCAGAATCGGCCTTACGGCCGATGCTTTTTCAGAGCCTGGATTCCGGCTTGCGCCGGAATGACGACTTAATCAGGACTTCCTTAGCTAAATTAGCGATCAGCTATCAGCGGTCAGTAAAATGAGCGATCAGCTAAATTAGCTATCAGCGATCAGCTAAATGAGCGATCAGCTATCAGCGGTCAGCTTGAACCGTGCCCCTTGGGCGAGCCGAACACCGAAGGCACAAAAGCGTGAGCTGAGGGGGTTTGGTTTTTTTGGGTCCCGTATGGCGCAAACCCGAGCACCGCA
>MFSY01000115.1:0-3191 GCA_001785175.1 Candidatus Muproteobacteria bacterium RIFCSPHIGHO2_01_FULL_65_16
CAAGCCTAAACAAACGGGACGCTTCCATATTCCATTTTTGAAGGATTATTGTAGATGAATCGCTGGCGGAGCGCGTTTCTATGGACGGGACTGGGAGTTGTGGCGGTCACAGGGGCTCTTTTGGCCGCCATTTTCAGGTCTACCTCATCCACGGCGGGACTTGGTATTTTGGTCATTCCTTTCCAAGTCGCCCTATTGGCGCCACCTTTCTTTGTTTTCGGCTATTGTCTCCCTGACCTGGTGAGATGGTTCAAGGGAAAGTCTGCGGGACTATCAATATCAGCGAAACTTCGTGCGGTAATTGCGGCGATCTTGGCCACCTGCGGAATTTCCTACATAGTCTACGGCGTCATCCTCACCGTCGCAGTGAACGACGTAAGGACGATGAATGAACCGGGCCTCGATAAGTTTCTAGAGGGCTCGATGTTCAGAAACAACAAGTTTGCGCTTGGCGCTCTTGCGCAAAACCTAAACGTGTCAGCGGCGGTTTTGGATCGAATCGCACGGATGCCGGAGCCAGAACTGAATGACCGAATGAGCTCCGTGTGGCCCGTGATGGCTGGCAACGGGAAGGGATTGTCCGTCATGCGTCTGGTTGTGAGGAACCCAAACGTATCCGCAAGCACCATAGAATACCTGGCAAGCACCAGTCAAACCGATTATGTACTTGGCGACATTGCCGGGAATCCGAAGACTTCAATTGAAACTTTAAGTCGACTGGAAACTAAAAAGAATTATCTAATAGACTGGGGGCTTGCTCAGAATCCTAAAACTCCTCCGGGTGTATTCAGCAAGCTTCTCGATAGAGAAAAGTACTTTACCCAGAAGACTACGTTAGAAATGCTTCTTAAAAATCCGTCAACGCCTTCAGAAATTCGCACCAAAGCTTCTGAATTGCTCAAGGATTATTAGAAATAAACGTGGCGCTCCCTTTCGGCCACCACATGCTCACGCCGGCCCCGCGCCTGCCAGAAAATCCTTCAACGACAGAATCCGGATTCTCCGATAGGAGCCCAACCGCAGCATAGCCTGGTCCCCGGTCACGACCACGTCCGCCTTTCCGGCAACGGCACACTCGAGAATCCGGTTGTCCGGCTCGTCGCGCAAAACCTTGAGGCGGCGACGGGGCGTTACGACCTCCGCGAGTTCTGACAGGTACACCGCCATCCGCGCCAGCTCCTCCGGGTTCCGATCGAATTTGCGCGCCATGACCTCGATCACTTCGCGGATGATGTCCCGGGAAATCACCAAGTGCACATCGCCTTCGATTGCCTTGAGAATGGCGGCCCCCGCCCGACCTCCCGGGATAGCAAATGCGGAAACGAAAATGTTGGTGTCGTAAACCGCTCTCACTTACGAAGGTAGCGCTCCAGGTCCTTCTCGGAGAGGAGCCCCTTTTCCCTGGCCTTGCGGCTCCAGTAGCCCTGGATGCCGCGCAGCTCGGCTTTGAGCCGCGCCGCGCGCGTGGCGCGCAGCGCGTCCTGGACCACGGCACTCAGGGTCTTGCCCTCGGCGCGCGCGATCTCTTCCGCCTCCTTGGCAAGCTCGGGTGGAAGCGAGATGGTCTTCTTGACGGCGGCTCCCATAAACGGCCTCACATCGGTTGGTATGAATAAATCATACCGACCGGAACGCGACTGTCAAGCATGCGCGTCGTCCGGCAGGCGCAGCCTCCCGCCGTGATCGAGTGGGATGCGAGATTAAGAAGGGGTATATCAACAATGACCGCAGTCTGACGCGGGTTTTTGGGGTCCGGCAAATCACGCGGGCTCTGCCATACTTCCGGGAAAGGGATTTTTCTACAGACTCGTTAGGCGCAATTAGAGGATGGTATCAAATGGCAACACATACGATGGTGCGGCGGTATATTGTAACTTTTACGGTCGCGGGCGTTATCCTTGCCTTTCCATGCGCCGGAATTGCGCGTGACTATATTCCGGCTGAGTGTCCTGTTGTTGTGAACACCGAGTCAGGCATCTATCACACACGCAGGAGCGCGAACTATCGCATGATGCTTCTGGAAAACAAGGGCAAGGGAATGAAAGATAATCGTAAGTGCTTCAAGACCGAACTTGAGGCAAAAACGGCAGGTTACAGAAAGGCAAAGTAGGTTAAACGTTGCGCAGCCGAAGGCGACAAAAACTTCTGACGAAGGCACTTCGTCCCTGATCAAACAGTAACGACGAGCGCAAGTGATTCATGAATGAGATACACGCTGATGCCAGGCCCATTGTTCGGAATCTCGTGCTCATTGGCGTGTTTGCGTATCTCGTCGGGGGATGGATGGTCGTCGGCGGATTGTTCGCCCCTGATATCGTGCCCAGAGCGCGCGTCCCGGGATGGGTGTTGGGGCTGATCGGAGCCCTTTTCCTGCTGACGGGGTGGTTGGCGTTTTATTACGGGCCGCGTTGGTACCGGCGGGCGAGCTGGGTCGTGCGCACGGTCGCGCCGACGACCATGCACCTTAAGGTTCAGATCCGTCGCGACGCCGACAAGTCGCGCTCGCTCTCCGCCCTGCTCTCCCCCGTGAGCACCGACGCCGCCGCGCCCGCCGCGAGCCTCAGCATGCAGTGGCCGAGCTGGGACGTCGAGTCGCTGCCCGAAGGGCCGGTCGAGGTGTTTCAAGATCCACGACCGGGAGGACCGGTTGTCATTCGAACCAGCCGCGGCTGGCTTTGGCCGGCGCCGGGGGCGGGATTCAAGCGCCGTGGGAAAACCGGCAGATCCGGCTAACATTTCATATACGTACGCTTCCCTTTAAAGCGTTGGTATTACAAAAAATGGATTACGCACCTCTCTTAATCATTGTCATCGCAGGAGTGTACTTGGCGTCGAGCCTTCGCATTGTCGGCGAGAACGAGCGTTTTGCGGTCTACGCACTTGGTCGTTTCGTCGGCCTCAAAGGCCCCGGCCTCGTACTAAAATTTCCTGGCAGTGCTTCCAAGTTCACCCGTGTCGCGCTCGGTGCCGAAGGAGAAATTCAATCAAACGAACTTGCTTTGTTTGGAGGAAACCCGATGCCGTATAAGGCATTGGCTGCGTTAAGGGCTGGATCAAAGATTAGAGTTACAGGCTTCGAAAAGGCGGCGGTTCTGGTTGAAGCAATTCAACAGTTTGTAGTTTGCGAGAAGTGCGGCCACAAAAATGCGGTGTAGCAACCACCCACCAGCCGCTCGCACCGACAGCGCCGG
>MFSY01000115.1:3243-11347 GCA_001785175.1 Candidatus Muproteobacteria bacterium RIFCSPHIGHO2_01_FULL_65_16
ACGCGTATTTGTTTCCACGGACGAGAATCAGCGGGTCCAGGTCATTGAAAAATTTCTCCCGGTCGCATTACACTTCCGACATCGCCAACCGCAACGGAGTGGCGTCATGGACCGACTTCCAAGGATTGTGGCACCGGGGCAGCCCCCGCGCATCATCCAGCGCGGCAACAACCGTGGACCGCGCTTCTTCGCCGACGAGAATCACAGCATCCATCTGGATAGCCTGAAGGACGCCCCAAGCCGGCATGGCTGCCGGCGCTATGTGCGCTACATCAACCACGCCTACCGCCGCACTGACGCGCTGTGGGAAGGTCGCGATTCAAATCAGCGTCGGTCGGCTCACGCTGATCGCTTGATCCCATGAATCAACTGTCCCTAGCATTTTCGTTTGCCGGCGGAGTCGTCTCCTTCCTTTCGCCCTGCGTCTTGCCGATCATCCCGGGCTTCCTGGCTTACCTTGCCGGCGCCTCATTCCAGGAAGCGGAAGCCAAGCGCAAGGAGATATTCCTGAACAGCGTATTCTTCGTGTTGGGGTTTTCCGTGGTGTTCGCAATTCTGGGGGTGATCCTGAATTCCATCCTCAAGGCGGTGGCCGCCGATGTCCAGATCTGGCTTTCCAGAATCGGCGGGGCCTTCATCATCTTCTTCGGGCTCTACCTCACCGGCCTGATCCGGGTGCCGTTCCTGGAACGGGAGCATAAGCCCGAGGTGCAAACCCGGTTCGCATCGCGCTACTTTACCTCCTTCGTCTTTGGCGCGGCATTCGCCGCCGGCTGGACGCCGTGTGTGGGCGCCGTGCTTGGAGGAATTCTGGGCCTGGCGGTGACCGCTCCCGGATCGGCCTTTACATTTTTGTTTGCATACTCGCTGGGCCTGGGACTGCCTTTCCTGCTGGTGGGCCTGTTCACTCCTCAAGCATCCGCGCTCATCAGGCGTTACGCCTTCCTGCTGCGATATCTGAACATCGTCTTCGGATCCGCGCTGATCGCCCTCGGTGTCCTGGCCTTCACGCAAAGCCTCAACCTGATCGCCAATTTCGAGCTTCTTAACCGCTGGCTGCTGCGCTGATGATAAACAGCAGAATCATCCTGCTCGCAATCGTCCTGGGCGGAATCGCGGCAGCGATTTTTTATCTGGAATCGCGGAAACCGCCGCGCTCGACCGGGGGGCGGACGGCAGAAATCGCTCCACCGGCCACATTTGCAACCAAAGAAAGACAGGCGGCCCGGGCGGAAAAATCAAAACAATACCCGGCGGCGAATGAGATTGTCAGCCCGGATGGTTTCATCAACACGGATTCGATATCCGTTTCCGAATTGGTCGGCAAAAAGGTCGTCCTGATTGATTTCTGGACCTATAGCTGCATCAATTGCCAGCGGACGATTCCCTATCTCAATGCGTGGTATGAAAAATACAGCGACCAGGGGCTGGAGATCATCGGCGTGCACACCCCGGAATTCAGATTCGAGCAGAAATATCAGAACGTAGCCGCCGCCGTCAAAAAATTCAGCGTCAGGTATCCGGTCGTGCTGGACAATCAACGCGCCACCTGGAACGCGTACAACAACCGCTACTGGCCGCAGAAATACCTGGTGGATATTGACGGCTTCATTGTTTTCGAGCACATCGGCGAGGGCGGCTACGCCGAAACGGAAAGGAAAATCCAGCAACTGCTGGAAGAAAGGATGGCGGCGCTCGGTAATCAGATGGCGATCGCAAAGGAAATCGCCAGACCCAAGGGAGCGCCGGAGGTTGACTTCTCGAAGGTTGAAAGCCCGGAAATATATTTCGGCGCGGCACGGAATAGATTCCTGGCCAACGGCCGGCCGGAACAGCCCGGCAGGCAAGCATTGAAAGAGCCGCCCAAGATCGCCGCCAATCAGCTCTATCTCGTCGGCGATTGGGATTTCCAGGATGAATTCGCGGAGAACAAAAGCGGAAATGCAAAAATCATTTTCCGCTACCGGGCCAAGGACGTGTATCTGGTTGCAAACTCTGAAAATGGGGTTGAAGTCAAAATCCTGAGGGACGGCAAGGTTCCGGTGGCCGGCGCCGAACAGGATGTGGCGCGGGACGGCTCAGGCTCCGTCCATATCAGGGAAGACCGGCTCTACAGGCTTATCGAGGATACGGGCTACGGCGAGCACACCCTGGAGATAATTGTTAACAACCCAGGGCTTCGGGCATTCACTTTTACTTTTGGATGATCACGGAAATCCGGGGTGGATAAATGATCGGGCGGGGCTTATTTCTCCCGCCCGCCCTCGGGGCGCATGTGTGGGAACAGGAGCACGTCGCGGATCGAGGCGGCGTCGGTGAAGAGCATCACCAGGCGGTCTATGCCGATGCCCTCGCCCGCCGTCGGCGGCATGCCGTGCTCGAGGGCGCGGATGTAGTCCTCGTCGAAGTGCATGGCCTCCTCGTCGCCAGCCTCCTTTTCCTGCACCTGTTTGCGGAAGCGCTCGGCCTGGTCCTCGGCGTCGTTCAGCTCCGAGAAGCCGTTGGCGATCTCGCGCCCGCCGATGAACAGCTCGAACCGGTCGGCGAGTAACGGGTCGTGGTCGTTGCGCCGCGCGAGCGGTGAGATCTCGGTCGGATAGGCGGTGATGAAGGTCGGGTCCCGGAGCCGGTCCTCCACGGTCTTTTCGAAGATCTCGAGCTGGATCTTGCCCGGACCGTAATTGTCCTTGACCGGGATGGCGAGGCGCGCGGCGTGGCGCGCGAGCGTGGCGCGCGACGCGAGATCGGCGCCGGTCAGCTCGGGGTTGAATTTCTGGATCGCCTCCCCGAAGGTCAGCCGCTGGAACGGCTTGCCGAAGTCGTACTCCTCGCCCTGGTAGCGGATGGTCGTGACGCCGAGCGCGTGCCGTGTCAGGCCGCGCAGCATCTCCTCCGTCAGATCCATCAGGTCGCGGTAGTCCGCGTACGCCAGATAGAACTCGAGCATGGTGAACTCGGGATTGTGGCGCGTGGACAGACCCTCGTTGCGGAAGTTGCGGTTGATCTCGTACACGCGCTCGAAACCGCCGACGATGAGGCGCTTGAGATACAGCTCCGGCGCGACCCGCAGGAACAGGCTCATGTCGAGCGCGTGGTGATGGGTCACGAACGGCCGCGCCGCCGCGCCGCCCGGGATCGCCTGCATCATCGGCGTCTCGACCTCGAGGAAGCCGCGCGCGTCCATGAAATGGCGGATGTAGCGGACGATCTCGGTGCGCATGCGGAAGGTCTTGCGCGCGACCTCGTTCATGATCAGATCGAGATAGCGCTGGCGGTACTTGAGCTCCTGGTCCGCGAGGCCGTGGTACTTCTCCGGCAGCGGCCGCAGCGCCTTCGCGAGCAGGCGCACATCGTCGGCCTTGACGGAAAGCTCCCCGGTCTTGGTCTTGAACAGGACCCCCTCCGCGCCGAGGATGTCGCCGATGTCCCACTTCTTGAACTCGTCGTACTTGCCGGCGAGCGCGTCCTGCTGGAGGTAGAGCTGGATCTGGCCGGACATGTCCTGGAGGTGACAGAAGCTCGCCTTGCCCATGACGCGCCGGGTCATCATGCGCCCGGCGACCTTCACCCGCACCGGGTCGGCCTCGAGCGCGGCGTTGTCCTTCTCGCCGTACTCGGCGTGCAGCTCGCCCGCGACCACGTTGCGCTTGAAGTCGCTCGGAAAGGCGACGCCGGCGCGGCGCAGCTCGGCGAGCTTGGCGCGCCGCAGCGCGATCTGTTCGTTTTCGTCAATCGGCTGGTCGGAAGACATCGCTCAGACCCCCGCCTTCAGGCTCGCCTCGATGAACTTGTCGAGGTCGCCGTCCAGCACCGCCTGCGGATTGCCGGACTCGACGCCGGTGCGCAGGTCCTTCACGCGCGACTGGTCGAGGACATAGGAACGGATCTGGTGCCCCCACTCGATGTCGGTCTTGGTCGCCTCGAGCTTCTGCTTCTCCTTGAAGCGCTGTTGCATCTCGCGTTCGTAGAGGCGCGATTTGAGCATGGCCATGGCGGAGGCGCGGTTGCGGTGTTGCGAGCGGTCGCTCTGGCACTGCACCACGATGTTGGTCGGCAGGTGCGTGATGCGCACGGCGGAATCGGTGCGGTTGACGTGCTGGCCGCCGGCGCCGCTCGCGCGGTAGGTGTCAATGCGCAGGTCGGCCGGGTTGATCTCGACCTCCACATTCTCGTCCACCTCGGGATAGGCGAACACGGAGGCGAAGGAGGTGTGGCGCCGGTTGCCGGCGTCGAACGGCGATTTGCGCACCAGGCGGTGGACCCCGGTCTCGGTGTGCAGGTGGCCGTAGGCATACGGGCCGGTGAACTTGGTGGTGGCGCTTTTGATGCCGGCGACCTCGCCCTCGGAGAGCTCGATGATCTCGGTCTTGAGGCCGTGCCGCTCGCCCCACATCAGGTACATGCGCAGCAGCATGTTGGCCCAGTCCTGGGCCTCGGTGCCGCCGGAGCCGGCCTGGATGTCGAGAAAGGCGTTGTTGGCGTCCATCTCGCCCGCGAACATGCGGGCGAACTCGATATCGGCGATCTGCTTCTCCAGCCGCCCCACGTCCACCGCCACCGCGGCCGCAACCTCGGCGTCGGTCTCAGCCCGCGCCAGCTCCAGCAGCTCGCCGGCCTCGCCGAGATCGGTCTCCAGGCGCGTCAGGGCGCCGACTTCCCGTTCCAGGCGCGCGCGCTCGCGCCCCACCTCCTGGGCGCGTGCGTGGCTGCCCCAGACCTCGGGCCGCTCCAGCTCGCGCCGGACCTCGTCCAGCCGTTTCTGTTTGGTGTCGAAGTCAAAGATACCCCCTGAGCGCCTGGGATCGTTCCTGCAAATCCTTGACCTTCAACAGCAGCGGATTCAATTCTTCGAGCGGCATGGTGTTTCCGAAAATAGAAATTGTTGCAGCATGCTACCTCAAAGCATGCGTCAATTACAGGGCGGACGGCGTTATGCCACCTTCACGCCCAGCACCTCTCCGACCAGTTTTTTGGCGAGCCGGACGGCTTCCGGGGCCGCGATCTCCATGACATGCTCGACCGCCCATTTGTTGTCCCCGCCGGCCATGGCCGCGTGCACCTTCTCGCCCAGGACGCGCAGGAAGGCGTAGCCCGGGCCGCGCGCGCCGTACTCGCACTCCGCGTAGTCCGCGCCGCGCGCGTTGAGCGCCGCGATGAAGCGGCCGGCGTGGTCGTCCCGACCGAGCGTATCGGACAGATTGGATTGCATGGTGTCCGCCAGCCGCCGGCCGAGGGCGCCGATGAAGCGGCCGCGGTCGGGCTCGCTCAATTGGCCGTGGACGATCCGGTCCGCGACTTGGACCAGAAACGCGATCAGCTCGGTCATGACGGCGGCGATCTGGACGTCCGAGGCGAAGCGAAAACCTTCCTTTTCCATGCGCAGGGTGGCCTCCTGGGCGATCTTCCAGAGATTGAAGGCCACCACGGACGCGCGGTCCTCGATGGTTTTCGGACCCTTGGTGCGGAAGCGGGTTTTCAGGCGCAGCGCCATGGCGGCTGTATTCTATTAAATTTCACCGCAGAGAGCGCGGAGCACGCAGAGAAAAGCGGGCGAAAATTAGACAGGATTAACAGGATTTCTCAGGATTTACAGGATTACTTCGAGAAATCTTTTAAGGGTACCTCTAAAAATCCCGTCTTACCGACCGCACATCGAGTTCACCGCGGAGACGGCCGCTCCTGCGCCTGTCATAAGGCAGGACGAACGAGCGCAGCGAGTAGGGCTACAGGTTCGCGCCCGCGGCATTCGTACATCCTGTACAGCACAGAGGCGCGGAGTGATTGAAACGAAAACGAATTTTTCTCTGCGTGCTCCGCGTTCTCCGCGGTGAACACTCATAAAAGCTGGGCCTACACGTGACGCCCGGCGCATGGCTCTGGCACAATCGCGCCCATTAGCAGTTTGTTGAAAAACTCGTTTTTCAACAAACTGCGGTGCGGTCGAGGGACCGACCGCCATTTTTCATGCACGCAAGTGCTTGAAAAATGGAGCGAGCCGCGGACGACAAGGAAGCCCTACTTGCTGCGCTCGTTCGTCCCGATGTATGAAACGCGGCGAAGCGAGTTGAAAAATGGCCAGGACGGCCTTTTTCAACAAACTGTTAGACGGGAGCGGGTGAACCGACAATGTCCGACATCGGCATGGACCTGGCGAGCGGCATCGCCGCCTTCGAGGCCAAGGAATTCGCCAAGGCGCTCAAGCTGCTCTCCCCGCTCGCCGAGCAGGGCGACCCGCAGTCGCAGTATCGCATGGCGATCATGTACCAGAACGGCCTCGGGCTCGTGAAAAACGAGCTGCTCGCGTTCAAGTGGATGCGCGCCGCGGCCGATCAGGGCCTGGCGCTGGCCCAGCACGGCCTGGGGTTCATGTATCTCAACGGCGAGTGCGCGGCCAAGGACCCGGCCCAGGCGGCGCGCTGGTTCCGCCTGGCGGCGCAGCAGGGGCTCGCCGGGTCGCAGCAGACGCTCGGCATGATGTACGAACATGGCCTCGGGGTCGGCCGGGACGAGGCCGAGGCGCGGAAGTGGTATCAGCTGGCGCGGGGCGGAAACTGAGCCGCCGCGGCGGTAATGGCTTGAAAGTTTCCGGGCGTCGGGGATAATCCCGCCTACCATATCCCGCCACTCAGAATAAATTAGAGAACACCGATCACCATGAAAAAAATCGAGCACGGCCTTGAAGCGATAATATTCAACAGCCGCTGGCTGCTGGCGCCGTTCTACATCGGCCTGGTCGCCGCCATCGGCATGCTGTTGGTGAAATTCACCGGCGAGCTCATCCACGTCGTGCCGCGGGTTTTCGTCATGAGCGAGAGCGAGATCGTGCTCGCCATTCTGACGCTCGTGGACATGTCGCTGGTGGCGAACCTGCTGCTCATCATCATCTTCAGCGGCTACGAGAATTTCGTGTCCAAGATTGACGTCGTCGGCCATCCGGACCGGCCGGAATGGATGGGCAAGGTGGATTTCTCCGGTCTCAAGCTCAAGCTCATCGCCTCGATCGTCGCCATCTCCGCGATCGAGCTGCTCAAGTCCTTCGTCAACGTCGTGAACTTCACGCCCGAGCAACTGACCCTCAACAGCCCGCTCGGCTGGAAGGTCGGCATCCATGTCGCCCTGATAATCACCGGCGTGCTGTTCGCCGTCATGGACCGCATCGCCGAAAGCGGCAAGCACCCCGCCAGCCGGAAACGCTGACCCGCATAACGCTAGCGGCTTGAGCCTTGAAATACGAGTTTTTCCCGGCTCGCTTCCGGCGGCGGCAGCGCGATTCTGTGATCCACGCTGAACTGGTAGTCGCGGAACACGTGCTCCGCGGTGAGTAGCTGGTAGGTCCCGTCCGGCAGGCGGCGACTGGTGTCCTTGAGGCGGTAGACGTAGTGGCCGCAGGTCCAGCAGTCGAAATTGCGCATGTGAGTGCAGAGGCAGGTCTTGTCCTTGACGGAGATGTTCTTGCCGTCGGGATGCTTTTCCAGCTCGCGGTTATAGGCGTCTATATAGTCGCAGTGGCCCGCGCCGTCGAGCAGGTAACCGAGCGCCTCGCAGTTGGGGCGGATGCCGGAACCGATGGCCGGGCTGTTTTTCAGCATGCGCATCGGGTAACCCGTGGGCGAAACCAGGTTGACCTCGACGTCGGCTTCGTTCGCCTTGAAATACTCCTGCTTCACCTTGGCCGGAAGGCCGCACTCCGCGGCGACGGTGAAGCGCGTCGAGACCTGCACCGCGGCGGACCCGGACTCCAGATATTCCACCGCGTCGCCGCCGGTGAAGATGCCGCCCGCGGGGATGACCGGCATCTTCAGGCCCTCCCGGGCCAGATATTGCTGCACCTCGTTGGTGATGGTCTTGAGGTCATACTGCGCCCAGTCCATGCCGAAACCGAGATGGCCGCCGGCGAGCGGGCCCTCCACCACCACGAAGTCGGGAAGCCGATCGAGCCGCGCGATCTTGCGCAGAAATAAATGCAGCGCGCGTACCGACGAGACGATGATGCCGAGCTTGACGTCGCGGAAGCGCGGGTGGCCCTCGATCAGGGCGAACGATCCGAGGTGCAATCCGGCGCTCAGGGTGATGCCGTCCACGCCCGCGTCCATGGCCGCCGTCA
>MFSY01000115.1:11358-17889 GCA_001785175.1 Candidatus Muproteobacteria bacterium RIFCSPHIGHO2_01_FULL_65_16
AGCGTTTCACGCGGGGCGTTCATGGTGAGCTTTTCCATGCAGTTGACAAAGATAAGGCCGTTTCCTTTCTTGGCCTCCATGGTCCGGCCCACATGCAGCTTCATCGCCTCGCCCAGGCGACCGAGATCGAACTGCACCACGGACTTGTCGGGATTGGCGACGTTGTATTTGTACTGCTTGAGCTTTTCCTTGACGAAGTGGGTGCGGAAGCGGCGATCGGATACGGTCGGCACCATGGCGTCGGAGATGTGCCCGACGCCGCCCAATCTTGCGGCCTCGAGGGCGAGCTCCGCGGTCGAAATATCCACGCCCATCCCGCCAATGACGATCGGAACCAGTTCCTTCTTGCCGAAGCGCAGCCGGAAATCGTCAACTTTTTTCACTGTTCGTCACCGGCTCGGGAGCGTGGGGGCCGACCAAGGCGTCGGACCTGGCATCCACAGTATAGCGGCATAACGCCGGCGAAGCACTTCCGCCGGCGTCATTTCCCCGCCGTGATTCAGGTTAACACCGCAGTAGCAAGTAGCAAGTTTCAAGTGACAAGGGAATGCGAATCTCATCTTGCCACTTGCAGCTTGTAACTTGCCGCTGTTTTTCAATATCCGCCCTTCCGGCGCGACTCGGGCAGGCCGGCGATGCGGCCGCCCTGCTTGCTCGGATCCTTCGGGAAAAGCTCGTACACGTCCTTCTGGCCGACGCTCACGCCCCACTTGTCGGACATGGCCTTGACGATGTGGCGCGTGTTGGGCTGCTCGCCGCCGTTGTTGAGATAGGCGTCGCGCAGGTAATCAACGATGTCCCAGTGCTTCGGCGTGAGCGCGATGCCATCCGTCCGCGCCATGTGTTCGGCGAGTTCCTTACTCCAGTCCTCCTGGTTTTTCAGGAACCCGTTGGCGTCGGTTTCGATCGTCTTGCCGTTGAACTCGAAGCTCATATATCCCCCTGATGCGTTGACGTTGCTATAAACCGCGGTCCGGAATTCTATGGCGCGCCGACTTCCCTGATGTCCTTGTGCGCGACAAAAAGCCCGCAGCCGAGGCTGCGCCCGGACCCGAGTCCGCGTTGCTGCAAGCGCACCGACTCCGCCGGCGGCAGATCGGCGAGCATGAGGCTGCGGGTCCGGAGCGCGCGCTCCGGGGTCGCGATCACGCGTTCCATGCCGCAGAGCATCTTCCTGGGCTCGATCCCCATCTCCTTCAGACGCGTGGCCGCGGCCCGCATGAACGCCGCTTCGTCGCTTTCCTCGGACAGGACGTAGCGCGAAAAGATCGTCGGCGCCGCGCTCAGCGGCCGCGCGGCGGCCGCGCCCACGCGCATCTCGTTGCCGGCCACGTTCAGCGTCGCCCCGGTCAGCCTGCGGGCGTCCTCGATGCGGTGCTTCGGCAGGCGCAGCACGAGCGGCGTGCGGCGCGAGAGATAGAGCAGATCGTCGGCGCGTTCCGGGCGCACCCAGCCGTTGCCGGACTCGGCCACGTGGATCGCGTGCACGCCGGCGCCCTCCTCCGCGGCGATCCAGGGCAGCACGCCGAGCACCGCTTCCGACAGCGCCCAGGCGTGATCCACCGGCAGCGCGCGGCACTGGATGCCGAACGCGAGATCCACCACGTCGTCGGGGACGACGAAGCGCTCCGGGTCCGTGTTTTCGTCTTGCCAGAACATATCGCAATTATCCGATAGAGCCGCCCACCGCAGAGGCGCGGAGGCGCGGAGTCTATTCGATTGGTTGGCTTTCTTTGCGTCTCTGTGCCTCTGCGGTAAATTTCTGTGCTCAATTCACGGGCAATCTGGCCCGTAGGACATCACGATCGAACCACCAGTTGTCCTGCACCAGCACATCCACGATGTTGCGCAGGCGCACCAGAAACTTCGCCGGGTCGTCGAGCTCGAGCCGCTTGAACCAGCGCGCGAACGCCTCCTGGTCGCGCACGTCGCCGTGCCGGCGCGCCACGGCCGCGAGCATCTGGTTGGTGTAGAACAGCAGATTCTCGCGCTCCTTGCCCTCGGGTGCGCGCAGTTCGAGGATGTAATGGGCCGTAGCCGCCGCCACGGCCGCGCCGTCGGAATCCGGCGGCGTCTCGTCCACGACATGCTGCAACAGCGCCACGGTCAGTTCCGGGTCCACCGGGAAGGTCACCGCGAGCCAGATACCCTGGCCGAGCGCCGCGAGCGAATCGGGCCGGTCGGCAAGAAACATGATGTCGCAGGCCTGCACCGCGCCCCCCCAGGCCTCGGCGGCGGTGTAAATATCGAACGCCGCGCGTCCCGCCTCCCACGCCTCCTCGCCCTGACCGAGATCGTTCAACGTGCGCCCGAGATCGAGCAGCATGTCGGCGCGCGCGCCCGGTTGCGTGCCCGCCGGCAGCTCGATCAACCGCCGGCGCAGTTCTTCCACGCGACCCTCGAGCAGCGCCGTGGACGGCGCGACGTCCTCGCCGCTGTCCATGTCCATCAAAAACGTCTCTTCTTTGAGATATTTCATTTCACTCCGAAACTCTTGGCGTTCTTGGCGTCTTGGCGGTTCAAGATCATTTCGTCACGGAGTGTACGCCGACGAACGCCCCTTCCAGCCGGTCTTCCCAGTTTCCCGGGGTGTCGGGATACGGCGGCTTGACGTCAATGCGGAAGAAGAACTCGCCGCTTTCGCGCGCGCGCCGCGTCACCACCGCGAGCAGCTGCTCGAAGGTTTCGAGATCGTGGTTCTGGATGAGGATTTCGCTCAGATAAAGCATCGAAGGTTCACTCACCGGCTCCCCCTCCCCATTTACGGGGGAGGGATGAGGTGGGGGTAAAGTCCGTTCCCGCGATCCGGTCGTAATAGCGCGCCCGGTACATCGTCCGCGCCGCGCCGTGCTCCGCGCCGTCGGCGTAGGCCGCGCGGTTGTGCAGCACGTTGTTGCAGATCAACCCCTGCCCCGCCGCGAGGCGATGGTGAAATATATACGGCGAACCCTGCGCGAGCATGCCGTCCAGAAACCGCGCGGCCGCCGGCGTCGTTCCGTCCTGCTTCCAGCGAATCGAGCGCGTGCGCGCGGTGTAGCGCATGTGCAGGTTGCCGGCCGCGTCCGGCGCGAACACCGGGCCCGTCACCTCGGCGCGCCCCGCGGCGGCCTCGGCGTTCGCCGGGATGGTGAGCGCGTCGTCCTGCATGAGCGCGCGGATGAATTCCGGATCGGCGTCGCGCAGCAGGATGTAAGCCAGCTCGTGGTCCAGCAGGCCGTTCTCGCCGCCGCTCGCGGCCGGCGCCGCGCAGTGCAGCACGAACGCGCGTATCGTTCTGGCGGCGGGATTGTAATAGCCGTCCGTGTGCCACAGCAGGCGCCGGTTCGAATACGGGATGTATCCGCGCCGCGCCTTGTCCGTGTCGGCGCTCAGCGCCGTGACGCCGTCGTCGTCGGCCAGCAGGTTGCGGTCGAGGCGCGTGAGCCCGAGGCGCCGGCCGAGCATGAGCGGCGTGTCCCTGCCCGCGGCGGGCGCGGCGCGGCTGGAATAGATCGCCATGTTGGTCTTGCGGCAGACGCGCCGGATCTCGCGCGCCTCGCTCTCCGTCGGCGCGCGCGGGTCGCGCACCTCCACGATCAGGTCGTCCGCGCTGCGCGGATAGCCGTCCAGCTTCCACGCACGCCAGCGCCGGTAGGCGGCCTCGTCCTCCGGCGCGAACGGGCCCTCGCCGGCGCGTGCGCCGGCTTGGTGCTGCAACTTGATCGCGGCCATATCCATCGGCGGCTCCGAAACCTTGTTTTTTAGATTACCCGGAATAAGGCGGATTTCGGCGGAAACAAAGGGATATATCCCTTTCGGGGGGAGTGACGCACCCATATATCCCCCCAATGTGGGATTTTTCGCCCGGGGGACCGGGCCTAGACTGATTTCATAACTCCGTGATGGATTAGAACTTTTTTCGGAGACGGGAATCCCGGCGGACGCGCGGGGATCGCCGCGGGAGGGAAACCGATCATACGCCTTACTACGGACAGGAGGTAGCCATGGCCCAGAGTCAACCGAAAGATCCGGAACGACACGCCTCGTATCTGCCCACGGAGAAAAGGTCCACCAAGCCTTTTCATCCCACGCCCATGCTGGACCAGCTGGAAACCGGGCCGTGGCCGAGCTTCGTGACCGGGCTCAAGCGTCTGGCGCACAACAATAATATGATGGTGGATCTGCTCGGCCAACTGGAACACTCGTACAAAACCCGCCTCGGCTATTGGAAGGGCGGCACGGTCAGCGTCTTCGGCTACGGCGGCGGCATCATCCCGCGCTTCTCCGAGGTCGCCGACAAATTCCCCGAATCGAAGGAATTCCACACCCTGCGCGTGCAGCCGCCGGCCGGCAACCACTACACCACGAAAATCCTGCGGCGGCTTTCCGACTCATGGAACAAATACGGCTCCGGCCTGATTGCCTTCCACGGCCAGACCGGCAACATCATGTTCATCGGCGCCACGACCGAGAACACCCAGCGCTTCTTCGACGAGATCAACGAGTACGGCTTCGATCTCGGCGGCGCCGGCCCGTGCGTGCGCACCGCGCAGTCGTGCGTCGGTTCCGCGCGCTGCGAGCAATCGAACTGCAACGAACACAGGATCCACCGCACGCTGGTCAACGACTTCATTGACGACATGCACCGCCCGGCGCTGCCCTACAAGTTCAAGTTCAAGGTCTCGGGCTGCCCCAACGACTGCGTGAACTCGATCCAGCGCTCGGACTTCGCCGTGATCGGCACCTGGCGCGACGACATGCAGGTGGACCAGGCCGAGGTCAAGGCCTTCGTCGCCGGGAAGGGGCGCAAGTACGTCATTGACAACGTCGTCGCGCGCTGCCCGACCAAGGCGCTGTCCTTGAACGACGACGACACCCTCGCCGTGGACAACCGCAACTGCGTGCGCTGCATGCACTGCATCAACGTGATGACCAGGGCGCTGAAGCCGGGCAAGGACAAGGGCGTTACCATCCTGATCGGCGGCAAGCGCACGCTCAAGATCGGCGACACCTTCGGCACCGTCGTGGTGCCGTTCATGAAGCTCGACACCGACGCGGACTACGAGAAGCTCAAGAAGCTCGCGCACAACGTGATTGATTTCTGGGCCGAGAACGGCCTGGAGCACGAGCGCTGCGGCGAGATGATCGAGCGCATCGGGCTGGTGAACTTCCTCGAAGGCATCGGGCTCGAGGTGGACCCGAACATGATCGTCCACCCGCGCACCGGCTCCTATGTCCGCATGGACGGCTGGGACGCGGAAGTCGAGCGGCTCAAACAGGCCAAGACAGGATAAAACATCCCAAGCAACCACGGATGAACACAGATGAACACAGATCAAGAAACTGAAAGCAACTTGCGGGTTTATCTGTGTCCATCTGTGTTCATCCGTGGTTCCAAAGATCTTTATAAGAGGATTTACACATGACGGCACAACCGCGTATGCCCATCGAGAGCGGCTGCCCCGATGGGATCCAGTACATGCACCCGCTGATGGTCCGGAACTTCGGCGACTGGAAGTACCACGACCGCCCGCGCCCGGGTGTGCTGCACCACGTGGCCTACTCGGGCGACGAGATCTGGACCGTGCGCGTCGGCACCCAGCGCCAGCTCGGACCGTACGAGATCAACCTGCTGTGCGACATCATAGACAAATACGCCGACGGCCACGTGCGCTTCACCATCCGCTCCAACATGGAGATCATGGTGGACAAGCGGGAGAAGGTCGGGCCGCTGGTCCAGGCGCTGAACGACGCCGGCTACCCCGTGGGCGGCACCGGCAACTCAGTGACCATGATCTCGCACACCCAGGGCTGGCTCCACTGCGACATCCCGGGCACCGACGCCTCGGGCGTGGTGAAGGCGCTGATGGACGAGCTGTACCAGGAGTTCATCCACGAGGACATGCCGAACCGCGTGCACATCACCACCTCCTGCTGCCAGATCAACTGCGGCGGCCAGGGCGACGTCGCCATCAATATTCAGCACACCAAACCTCCCAAGATCAACCACGATCTCGTCGCCAATATCTGCGAGCGGCCGAGCGTGGTGGCGCGCTGCCCGGTGGCGGCGATCCGCCCGGCGATCGTGAACGGCAAGCCCTCGCTCGAAGTGGACGAGAAGAAGTGCATCTGCTGCGGCGCCTGCTACCCGCCCTGCCCGCCGATGCAGATCAACGATCCGGAGCACAGCAAGCTCGCCATCTGGGTCGGCGGCAAGAACTCGAACGCCCGCTCCAAGCCCATGTTCCACAAGCTTGTGGCCGCGGGCATCCCGAACAACCCGCCGCGCTGGCCCGAGGCCGCGGCGATCGTAAAAAAAATCCTGCGCGTGTACAAAGAGGACGCCAAGGACTGGGAGCGCGTGGGCGACTGGGTCGAGCGCATCGGCTGGCCGCGGTTCTTCGAGCTGACGGAGCTGCCGTTCACCAAGTTCCACATAGACAACTGGCGCGGCTCGCGCTACACGCTGAATGCGTCGGCGCATATACGTTTCTGACAGGCTGAAGGGATGATCTCACCCCAGAGACGCGGAGGCGCGGAGAAAATAAGTAA
>MFSY01000115.1:17895-18191 GCA_001785175.1 Candidatus Muproteobacteria bacterium RIFCSPHIGHO2_01_FULL_65_16
ATTGGCAATTAGCGATTAGCAATTAGGGAACCTCTGAACAAGTCACCACGGCGAAAGCCGGGGTCCAAGAAGTTTATGAATTTTCTGGATTCCGGCTTTCGCCGGAATGACGAAACGGAACTTGATCAGAGCTTCCTTAGCGGTCAGCTTGAATCGCGTCCCTTGGGACGAGCCGAGCACCGAGGGCACAAATGCGTGAGCTGGGGGCTGGTTTTTTTGGGGTCCCCGTATGGCGCGCCCGCGCACCGTAAGGTTCCGGGCGAGCGCCCCGAAGGGGGCGCGGACAGGATGTCCGC
>MFSY01000115.1:18220-19760 GCA_001785175.1 Candidatus Muproteobacteria bacterium RIFCSPHIGHO2_01_FULL_65_16
GGTGGTAGTCGCGCCATCCGGGGTGGCCTTTCTTTTGGTGACTTTTCTTTGGACAAGCAAAGAAAAGTCACCTGCCGTGGGTCAGTCACCCACAAGTACACGCCGCCCGCAGGGCGGCTCGACTAAACAGGCGACACGGGAGACGACGATGAAGTTCTCGATATTGGTCAACGAGGGGCCATACACGCATCAGGCCGCGGACACGGCCTACCAGTTCACCAGGGCGGCCCTGGAGAAGGGGCACGAGATTTTTCGCGTGTTCTTCTACCACGACGGCGTGCACAACGGCACGCGCCTGACCGTGCCGCCGCAGGACGAGCGCAACATCGTCAAGCGCTGGTCGGAGCTGGCGGAAAAATACGCGCTCGACATGGTGGTCTGCATCGCCGCGGCCCAGCGCCGCGGCGTCATGGACGCCAACGAGGCCAAGCGCCACGGCCTGGGCGCCGACAACATCGCGCCCGGTTTCCGCATCTCGGGGCTCGGGCAACTGATCGAGGCGGGCGTCCAGGCCGACCGCCTGGTCACATTCGGCGACTGACCGGGGAGGCAATAGACATGGCTGAAGAAACGATGCAGGAAGGCGGCGTGCGCAAGAAGTTCATGTACGTGAACCGCAAGGCGCCCTACGGTACGATCTACGCGCTCGAGTCGCTCGAGGTGGTGCTCATCGGCGCGGCGTTCGAGCAGGACGTATCGCTCGCGTTCCTCGACGACGGGGTGTACGAGCTGACCATGGGCCAGAACACCAAGGGCGTCGAGATGAAGAACTTCTCGCCCACCTACCGGGCGCTGGAGGACTACGACGTCTCGAAGCTCTACGTCGAGAAGGAGTCGCTCGCGGTGCGCGGCCTGGCCGAAGCGGACCTCATGGTCCCGGTCCAGGTCGTGGACGCCGCGGAGATGGCCCGGCTCATGGCCGAACAAGACGTTGTGATGAGTTTCTGAGGAGAAACGAGCGATGCTGCATACGGTCAATAAATCCCCCTTCGAGCGCAACGCACTCGAAAGCTGCCTCAAGCACGCGCGCAAGGGCGACGCGGTGCTGCTGATCGAGGACGGCGTCTACGGCGCGATGAAGGGCACGGCGTTCACGCCGAAGGTCGCGGCGGCGCTGAGGGACGTCGCGGTCTACGCCCTGCAGCCGGACATCGAGGCGCGCGGGATCCAGAACCGCGTCCTGGACGGCGTGAAGCTGGTGGACTACGGCGGGTTCGTGGACCTGGCGACGCAGCACAACCCGGTCCAGTCCTGGCTGTAACGGCGCGGATCAACAATTCAACTTTCGTAACGAGGAGAAAGCACCATGGGTAACATCAACGTAACGGGCAAGACCATCGAGGTTGACGAGGAAGGCTACCTCACCAACCGCACCGACTGGAACGAGGAGGTGGCGAAGGAGATGGCCAAGGGCGACAGCTGCGATCTCACGCAGAGTCACTGGGAAGTGATCAACTTCCTGCGCGAGTACTACGAGGAGTATCAGATCGCGCCGGCGGTACGCGTGCTCACCAAGGCCATCGGCAAAAAGCTCGGGCCG
>MFSY01000115.1:19776-22405 GCA_001785175.1 Candidatus Muproteobacteria bacterium RIFCSPHIGHO2_01_FULL_65_16
AGTATCTGTACGAGCTGTTCCCGTACGGGCCGGCGAAGCAGGCGTGCAAATACGCCGGCCTGCCGAAGCCCACCGGCTGCGTTTGATCGAGTATTAGTGTTCGACGCGAAGGCGCAAAGTAAAGTATGGAATACGACAAAAAAGGCAACGCGCCTCCGCATCGAGAGGCAACAAGACGCCGAGGTGACGCATGTCCGCCGTGACCGTCGGGTACGCGTTGCTGTTCTATGCCGCAAGCGCCGTGTTCGCGCTCGGCGTGGCGCGCAAGATTTACATCTACGCGCGCACGCCGCAGCCGCTGAAGATCCCGACCACGCCGGCGCCGGTGACGCGCCTGGGCGTGGCCGGCCGCATGCTGCGCGAGGTCACGCTGTTCGAGAGCCTGTTCAAGTCGAACAAGTGGATCTGGCTCTTCGGCTGGGTGTTCCACTTCGCCCTGCTGCTGGTGCTCGCCCGGCACCTGCGCTACTTCACCGAGCCGGTGTGGGGCTGGGTCGTGCTCATCCAGCCGTTCGGCGTCTACGCCGGCTTCGCCATGGTCGCGGGCCTCGCCGGCCTGTGGGCGCGGCGCGTGCTGGTGGACCGCGTGCGCTACATCTCCAACCCCTCGGATCATCTCATGCTCGCGCTCCTCGCCGGCATCGCCGCCAGCGGCCTGGGGCTGAAATTCGCCACGCACACGGACATCATCGCGTTCAAGGCCTTCGTTCTCGGTCTGATGTATTTCGATTGGCAGCCGCTGCCGGCGGATCCGCTGCTGCTCGCGCACCTGACGCTGGTGGCGATTCTCATGATCGTGTTCCCGGTGTCGAAGCTGCTGCACGCACCGGGCGTGTTCTTCAGCCCGACGCGCAACCAGGCCGACAATCCGCGCGAACACCGCCATGTCGCCGGCTGGTCGGCGGAGATCGAAAGCCCGGTGGGACGGAGCTAGCCATGGCCGCCTTCGAACCGCCGGCGCTCGAGGAATACACCGTCACGCCGCCCGTGCATCCGGGGGTGATGGCGCACTCCCGGCCGTACGTCGCCAAGCCCGAGCACCAGGCGCAGCTCGGCTTCCCCGGGGCGCTGGTGGACAACTGGGAAGAGGTCGCGGTGAAAAAGCTCGGCGAGCAGGTTTCCCAGTCGCGCGCGCTCCGGGTGTTCCTCGACGCCTGCGTCAAGTGCGGCGCCTGCACCGACAAGTGCCATTACTACCTCGGCACGGGCGACCCCAAGAACATGCCGGTCGCGCGCCAGGACCTGCTGCGCTCGGTCTATCGGCGCTACTACACCTTCGCCGGCAAATACTTCCCCTGGCTCGTCGGCGCGCGCGCCATGACCAAGGACGTGCTCGACGAGTGGTACGCGTACTTCCATCAGTGCTCGCAGTGCCGGCGCTGCTCGGTGTTCTGCCCCTACGGCATTGACACCGCCGAGATCTCCATGGCCGCGCGCGACATCATGGACGCGGTCGGCCTCGGCCAGAAGTACTCGAACGAGATCATCGGCAAGGTGCTCAAGATCGGCAACAACCTGGGCCTGCCGGAGCCGGCGCTGCGCGACACGCTCGACGGGCTGGAGGAGGACGTGAAGGAAGAGACCGGCGCGGACGTGAAATTCCCGCTCGACGTGAAAGGCGCCGAGGTGCTGGTGATCACGCCGTCGGCGGATTTCTACGCCGAGCCGCATGTTGACGGGCTCATCGGTTACGCCAAGGTGTTTCACGCCGCCGGGATCTCCTGGACGCTGTCCTCGCACGCCTCGGAGGCGGCGAACTTCTCCATGTTCATCGGCGACCACAAGAACCTGCGCCGGGTGGCGCTGCGCATCCGCGAGGCGGCGCTCGATCTCGGCGTGAAGCGCATCGTCGTGGGCGAGTGCGGCCACGCCTGGCGCGTGGCCTACAGCTTCTGGAACACGCTCATCGGGCCGTTCGACTTCCTCGACCCCGACTACCCGGCGCCGCAGCACATCTGCGAGGTCACCTACGATCTCATGCAGCGCGGCGCGCTCAAGCTCGACCGGAGCGCGAACGACGACAAGATCGTCACCTTTCACGACTCGTGCAACGTCGCGCGCGCCTCGCGCATGGGCGACACGCCCGGCGGGCAGTTCACCATCCCGCGCGCCATCATCAGGGCGAGCGTCAACAAGTTCCACGACATGGCGCCCGAGACGATCCAGGAAAACACCTTCTGCTGCGGCGGCGGCGGCGGCCTGCTGACCGACGATCTGGTCGAGCTGCGCGTGAAGGGCGCGTTGCCGCGCATGCAGGCGCTCAAGCAGGTGGTCGAGGAGTACGGCGTGAACCACATCGCCGCTATCTGCGCCATCTGCAAGAGCCAGTTCACCAAGGTACTCCCGTATTACAAGTTCCCGATGGACATGATCGGCAGCGTCCACGGGCTCGTGAGCAAGGCGATCCGGCTGGACCGGAGAGAGATTTAGGAAGCGCAGAATCTATATGAATTTTTGACGCAAAGACGCAAAGGCGCAAAGAAAAGCTGATGACAATGAAACAGAAAGTTCTTTCTGCCCTTGGAGCAAGCAATATTATTCAGGCTTTCCTTGGGCCACACGAACGCGGTTAACAGGAGATTCGAGATGTCAGCACCCGCAGACAAGGTGAAAGACCCAAAGACCGAAC
>MFSY01000116.1:0-4015 GCA_001785175.1 Candidatus Muproteobacteria bacterium RIFCSPHIGHO2_01_FULL_65_16
GCCGCGGGCGATGCCCGAGACGCCCGAGCGCACGGTCTCGATGATGCCGGCGCCGCGGGCGATGCCCGAGACGCCCGAGCGCACGGTCTCGATGATGCCGGCGGGGCTCACCGCCTGGATGAAGGCGTCGAGCTTGTCGCTGGGGGCGGTGAGCTCGATGGTGAACGTGGCCTCCGTATCGTCAATGATGTGTCCGTGGAAAATGTCCGCCAGGCGCTTGACCTCGTCGCGCATGCCGCCGTCGGCCCGGACCTTGATGAGCAGCATCTCGCGCTCGATGTGCGGCCCTTCGGTGAGGTCAATGAGCTTGACCACGTCCACGAGCTTGTTCAATTGCTTCGTGATCTGTTCGATAACCTCGTCCGAGCCGCTCGTCACCAGCGTCAGGCGCGACAGCGTCGCGTCCTCGGTCGGCGCCACGGTGAGCGACTCGATGTTGTAGCCGCGCGCGGAGAACAGCCCGGCCACGCGCGACAACGCCCCGGCCTCGTTCTCGAGCAGCATGGAAATGATGTGACGCATCAAGGTCTGCCTATCAAGAACCCCTGACAAAAAGATATTAACCGCCAAGACGCCAAGAACGCCAAGTTTCTATCCCTGAAAATGCAATCTTTCTTGGCGGCCTTGGCGCCTTGGCGGTTCAAAATCATATTCATTTTGTTGGGCGCTCTAAGCTAACTCCCGGTCCGCCGGCGTCACCGGCTCGCACGGCTTGAGCTGCATCTCGTTGTGCCCCTTGCCGGCCGGAATCATGGGATAGACGTTCTCGGTCTGGTCGGTGATGAAGTCCATGAACACCAGCCGATCCTTGAGCTTGAGCGCCTCCCGGAGCGCGCCCTCCACGTCGCCGGGTTTTTCGATCTTCATGCCCACATGGCCGTAGGCCTCGGCGAGCTTGATGAAATCGGGCAGCGCGTCGAGATAGGAGTGCGAGTAACGCCGGTCGTAGAAGAACTCCTGCCACTGGCGCACCATGCCCATGTAGCGGTTGTTCAGGTTCACGATCTTGAGCGGCAGATCGAATTGCTTGCAGGTCGAGAGCTCCTGGATGCACATCTGGATCGAGGCCTCGCCGGTGACGCAGCAGACGGTCGCCTGCGGATGCGCCATCTGCACGCCCATGGCCGCCGGCAGCCCGAAGCCCATGGTGCCGAGGCCGCCCGAGCTGATCCAGCGCCGCGGCCGGTCGAATTTGTAGAACTGCGCGGTGAACATCTGGTGCTGGCCCACGTCCGAGGTGACGTAGGCGTCGCCCCGGGTGAGCTCATGGAGCTTCTCGACCACGAATTGCGGCTTTATGAGCTTGCTGCGCTGGTCGTAATTCAGACAGTTCAGGCCGCGCCACTCGTTGATCCGCTCCCACCACACCTCCAGCGCCGCCTTGTCGGGGCGGGTCTTGGACGACCCGACGATCTTTATCATGTCCTCGAGCACGGCGGCGGCGTTGCCGACGATCGGAATCTCGACCGGCACGTTCTTGGAAATCGAGGCCGGGTCTATGTCAACATGGATTATGCGCGCGTGCGGGCAGAATTTCTTGAGATCGCCGGTGACGCGGTCGTCGAAGCGTGCGCCGATGGCGACGAGCACGTCGCACTCGTGCATCGCCATGTTGGCCTCATAGGTGCCGTGCATGCCGAGCATGCCGAGGAACAGCGGGTCGGTCGCCGGAAACGCGCCGAGCCCCATGAGCGTCTGGGTGATGGGGTATCCCAGCAGGCGCACGAATTCGGTGAGCTGCGCGGAGGCCTCGCCGAGGATGATCCCGCCGCCGGTGTAGACCATCGGCCGCTTGGCCGACAGGATCAGGTCCACCGCCTTCTTGATCTGGCCCGGGTGGCCCTTGATCACCGGATTGTACGAGCGCAGCGAAATACTCTTGGGATACTCGTACTCGCACTTCTGCGCCGTCACGTCCTTGGGCAGGTCCACCAGCACCGGGCCGGGACGCCCGGTGGTGGCGATGTAAAACGCCTTCTTGACCGTGGCCGCGAGGTCCTTCACGTCCTTCACCAGGAAGTTGTGCTTGACGCACGGGCGCGTGATGCCGACGGCGTCCACCTCCTGAAAGGCGTCGTTGCCGATGAGGTCGGTCGCCACCTGGCCGGTGAACACCACGACCGGGCTTGAGTCCATGTAGGCGGTGGCGATGCCGGTCACGATGTTGGTCGCGCCCGGCCCCGAGGTCACGAGCACCACCCCGGGCCTGCCCGTCGAGCGCGCGTAGCCGTCGGCGGCGTGCGCCGCGCCCTGCTCGTGCCGCACCAGGATGTGCTTGATCTTGTCCTGCTTGTACAGCGCGTCGTAGATGTGCAGCGCCGCGCCGCCGGGATAGCCGAAGATGTATTCCACGCCTTCGTCCTGGAGACAGCGTACTAAGATATCCGCGCCGTTCAATTCCACATTCGCCTCGGGGAAATAAATAAGCCCGTGCATGCCCAAAAACCGGGCACAGACGGGCTTTGGCTGGTTCCGGTTCGTCTATATGAGAAATTACTTATAAGTTTGCGCAGGGTCAATAGCAAACAGGGGCAAAAGACGTGAATTCGCGCGGCTTTTCGGCGACCCGGGGCTATTCACGCCGCCAGGTGGTCCCGCCGGGGCCGTCCTCGATTATCACCCCGGCGCGCTGCAGCTCCGCGCGGATGCGATCGGCGGCGGCGAACTCGCGCGCCTTGCGCGCGGCGTTGCGCTGCGCGATAAGCGTCTCGATCCGCTCCGGCGTGAGCGCCGCCGCACCCGCAGCCGGCGCCTCGGTACCTCCGGCCGCCGCGGCCTTCGCTTCGGCAATGCCCTTAAGATGCGTCTCCGGGTCGTGCTGCAACAACCCGAGCACCCCGCCGAGCCGCCGCAGCACCCCGCCCAGCCGATCGGCCTCGGCCGTCGCGCCCGCCGACTTCGCGCGGTTGATGGCGTGGGCGAGCTCCGCGAGCTCGGCAAACGCCCTCGGCGTGTTGAAGTCGTCCTCCATGGCGGCGTGGAAGCGCGCCTCGTGTTCGCCGCCCGCCGCCGCCATATCCGGTTGGAGCCCGCGCAACGCGATGTAGAAGCCGTCGAGCGCGCTCTTCGCGGCGTGGAGGCTCTCGTCCGAGTAATCCAGCGGGCTGCGGTAGTGGCTGGCGAGGATGAGATAACGCACGACCTCGGGCCGGAACCGCGCCAGGATCTCGCGCACGGTGAAGAAATTGCCGAGCGACTTGGACATCTTCTCCCGATTCACGCGCACGAAGCCGACATGCATCCAGGTGTTGACGAATTTCTCCCCGGTCGCGGCCTCGCTCTGGGCGATCTCGTTTTCGTGGTGCGGGAATTTCAGATCCATGCCGCCGCCGTGAATATCGAAATGATCGCCGAGGCAGCTCGTGGACATGGCCGAGCACTCGATGTGCCAGCCGGGCCGACCCGCGCCCCAGGGCGAGGCCCATTCCGGCTCGCCCGGCTTGGCCGCCTTCCACAGGGCGAAGTCGAGCGGGTCGTCCTTCTCCTCGCCGATCTCGACCCTGGCCCCGGCGCGCAGGTCGTCCACCGCCTTTCCGGACAGGGCGCCGTAGCGCGGGAACTTGCGCACGCGGTAATACACGTCGCCGCTTTTTGTCCGATAGGCGTAGCTGCGCTTGAGCAGCGTCTCGATCATGCCCCGGATCTGCGGCATGTAGGCGGTCGCGCGCGGCTCGGCGCTCGGTTTCTCGACGCCCAGCGCCGCCGCGTCCTCGTCCATGGCCCGGATGAAGCGCGCGCTGAGCGCCGCGATGTCTTCGTTGTTCTCCCGCGCGCGCTTGATGATCTTGTCGTCAATGTCGGTGATGTTGCGGATGTACGTGACCTCGAGCCCGCGCGCGCGCAGATAGCACACCGCCATGTCGAACACCACCATCACGCGCGCGTGCCCCAGGTGGCAGTAGTCGTACACCGTCATGCCGCAGACATACATGCGGACCCTGCCGGGGACGATCGGGACAAACGGCTCTTTTTTCTTCGTCAGGTTGTTGTAGATGTGAAGCATAAAACGAGTTCC
>MFSY01000116.1:4121-8300 GCA_001785175.1 Candidatus Muproteobacteria bacterium RIFCSPHIGHO2_01_FULL_65_16
TGAGCGCCGCGCGCAGCGGCTGGAACAGCGACCTTCCATTGACCGCGAGCGTCTGCCGCAGCGTCTCGCTCACGGCCTTGAAATCGGGGCCGTGTTCGCCCACGGCCCGGCGCGCCGCGTCGAAAAATTCCTCACCGGCGGCGGCGATCGCCGCGCGCGCCGCGCGGTTGACTTCCAGCGCGTCCGTGAACACGATGCGCGCCCAGCGCTGCGCATCGGTGGGAAACAAAATATTGCCACGCACCGCTTCGATGAATGCGCCGGACCTGTCGGCCGGCACCAGGGCGTGCGCCGTTGCCCCCGTCCACGCCCAAAGCGCCGTAGCCGGCAAATGTAACACCGCCTCGCGCTGCCAGTAGTGCAACTGCGTTTCGTCGTAACGCGCCGGGGCGCGATGCAGGCGCGCCGTGGAAAAGTCCGCGGACAGGCGATCGAGGTCGAGCAGCGCATTATCGTCATAGGTATGCCCGAGGCGCGCGAGATAATTGCTGATCGCCTGCGGCAGGAATCCCTCCGCGCGCAGCTCCTGCACGCTCTTGCCGCCGGTGCGCTTGGACAACGGCGCGCCGTCCGCACCCACCACCAGCGCGATGTGGGCGTAACCCGGGACCGGCAGCCCCAGCGCCCGCAGCAGCAGGATCTGGCGCGGGGTGTTGCTCAGATGGTCCTCGCCGCGCACGACCAGCGACACGTCCATGAGGGCGTCGTCAATGGCGTTGCAGAAAAAGAACGCCGGCGTGCCGTCGGAGCGGCGGATGACGAAATCGCCGATGTCGTCGGTCTTGAAGGCCTGCGGCCCGCGCACCCCGTCGTCGAACTCGACGCTCCGGCCGTCGGCGACATGAAACCTGAGCGTCGCCGGCGCGCCCGCGGCGAAGCGCGCCCGCGCCTCCTCCGGACTCAGGCCGTGGCACTTGCCGGAATAGCGCGGCGGCCGGCCGGCGGTCAGGGCGGTCTTGCGTGCTATGCTCAGCTCATGCTCGCTGCAGAAGCAGGGATAGGCCAGGCCGCGCGCCTCGAGTGCGGCGAAATATTTTTTATAAATCTCTCCACGCTGCGACTGGGCGTAGGGGCCGCGCGCGCCGCCGACCTCCGGCCCCTCGTCCCAGGCGAGCCCGAGCCAGCGCAGGTCCTCGATCAGCGCCGCGGCGTATTTCTCGTGGCCGCGCATGGCGTCGGTGTCCTCCAGGCGCAGCAGGAAGATCCCGCGCTCCCGGCGCGCCAGCAGGTAGTTGAACAGCGCCGTGCGGATGTTGCCCAGGTGCAGCAGCCCCGTGGGGCTCGGGGCGAAGCGGGTCTTGAACGGGCCGGTCTCCATGCGGATGAATGGTAGCGGAAACGGGCGCGAACGCGAAACCATCGTATTGCACCGGGCGCGTAATCCAGTGAGAATATCCGCACGACGGGCCATCCGATCCGGCCGGCCTTCGAGCAAACCGCGCGCATCGCGGATCGCGCCTTCACTTCAATGAGCGCCTTATCATGATTCACATGAAAACCAATTTCGGCACCATCGTCCTGGAGCTCGACAAGCAAAAGGCGCCCCGGACCGTGGCCAACTTCCTGGAGTACGTGAAGGACGGGTTCTATGACGGAACGCTGTTTCACCGGGTGATTGACAAGTTCATGATCCAGGGCGGCGGTTTCGGCCCCGGCATGAAGCAGAAGCCGACACGCCCGCCGATCGAGAACGAGGCCAACAACGGCCTGCGCAACACGCGTGGCACGATCGCCATGGCCCGCACCGGCGACCCGCACTCCGCCGGCAGCCAGTTCTTCATCAACGTCGCCGACAACGACTTCCTGAACCACACGGGCGCGACGCCGTCGGGCTGGGGGTATTGCGTGTTCGGCCGGGCCGTGGACGGCATGCAGGTGGTGGACCAGATCAAGGGCGTGCCCACGGGCGCGAAGTTCGGCTTCAAGGACGTGCCGCTGTCCGACGTGCTCATCGAAAAAGTGCAGGTGGTGGGCGAATAGCACGGCCAGGCCATGCCCACGCTTTTCATCTCCGATATTCATCTCTGCGCCGAGCGTCCAGGCACCACGCGGTTGTTCCTGGATTTCCTCCGCGGCCGCGCCGCCGACGCGCGCGCCCTTTATATCCTCGGCGACCTGTTCGAATACTGGATCGGCGACGAGGCGGTCGAGCAGGACGAATTCCGCGCCGTCATCGCGGCGTTGCGCGCGCTCACCGCCGGCGTGCCCGTTCACGTCATGCACGGCAACCGCGACTTCCTCATGGGCGCGCGGTTCGAGCAGGCGACCGGCTGCCGCCTGCTAGAGGACCCGACGCGCATTGACCTTTACGGCACGCCGGCGCTGCTGCTGCACGGCGACAGCCTCTGCACCGACGACACCGAGTACATGGCCATCCGCGCCATGGTGCGCGACCCGGCCTGGCAGCAGGCCGTGCTCGCCAAGAGCGCCCGGGAGCGCGACGCGCTGTTCCGCCGCTACCGCGAGCTGAGCAAGGCGGCCACGGCGGCGAAGCGGCCGGAGATCATGGACGCGAACCAGGACGCCATCGTGGCGGCCATGAAACAGCACGGCGTGCGGCACCTCATCCACGGCCACACCCACCGCCCCGGGGACCACCATTTCCGGCTCGACGGCGCGCCCGCGCGGCGCCTGGTGCTCGGCGACTGGTACGAACAAGGCAGCGTGCTGTACTGCGATGCAAGCAACTGGATGCTGGAAAGCCTGTCGCTTGCGAACCCCGAAATGAAGCGGGCGCGGACTTAGAACCGAGGGCCGAGGACTGAGGACTTAGTCCTGAGTCCTCAGTCCTGAGTCCTCAGTCCTTAGTCCTTAGTCCTTAGTCCTAAGATGATGTCCATCACGTTCGTGCCCGTGGGCCCGGTCTGGATCAGGTCGCCGCTCGCTTCGAGAAATTCCCCGGCGTCGGCGCGCGCGAGCGATTCATCCGCATCCAGGCCCGCGTCCGTGCCGCGCCCGATCGTCCCGCCGTCCACCAGCGCGCCGGCGTCCTCCGTCGGCCCGTCGGAACCGTCCGTGGCCGCGGCGAGGAGCCAGACGTTCTCGTGTCCGCGCAGCACCAGCGCCGCCGCCAGCGCCAGGCTCTGATTGCGCCCGCCGCGACCCGGGGCTTCCGGCAGCCTGACCGTCGTCTCCCCGCCCCAGACATGCACCGCGCCGGCCGCGGATTGCAGCAGCCCGCGCGCCAGGCGCGCCCCGGCCGCGGCGGCGGCGCCGGAAACAAACTCGGGCTCGATCACGACCTCGTGGCCGAGTTTCCGCGCCGCCTGCGCCGCCGCGCGCTTGGCGTCTTCGAGCGTGGCGACGATCTCGTAGCGCACCTGGCGGAAACATTCGGCGTCGGGCGCGGGGGCGGGCGGGCCGTGCGCCAGCGCCTCCCGCACAAAGTCCGGCAGGCCGGAAGAATCCACGGGCCGCTGCAAATCCGCATCCGCCGTGAGCGGACCGGAGCCGATGACGCGCGGATCGTCGCCGGGCACGTCCGCTATGGCGAGGCCGAGTATCGGCCGGGGCGCCAGCAATTCCGCCAGGCGCCCGCCCTTGATGAGCGATAAACGTTTACGGATGCGATTGCACGCGGCGATGTCGCGGCCGGACGCGAGCAGCCAGCGATTGATCTCCCGCAGCCGCTTCAGGTCCACGCCGTCCGGCAATACCTCGACGAGCGCCGACGCCCCGCCCGAGAGCAACACCAGCACCCGGCCGGCGGCAGGAATGCGCGCGCTGAATTCGAGCAGCGCCGTGCCGGCCTCGATGCTCGCCTCGTCCGGCAGCGGATGGCCCGCCACGCGCACCGGCCACGGCAGGTCCTCCGCATAACCGCGCTTGGTGACGATAAAGGCGTCGCGGACGGCGGCGCCGAGCGCATCCTGCGCCCCGCGCGCCATGGCGCACGCGGCCTTGCCGATGGCAATCAGGTAAACCGGGGCCGCGACAGGATGCGTGTGCAGGTAACGCCGCACACAGGCGTGGCCGTTCACGGCTGCGACCGCGGACCCGAATATTTCGAGCAGGCGCTGGCGGGGCCCGACGGGCACCGGTCAGGCCAGACCGCGCGCGAGGTCCTTCTTGAGGTCCTCCACATCCTCCAGCCCGACCGAGATCCGGATCAGGCCGTCGCCGATGCCGGCCTCGGCGCGCTGTTCCGGTGTCAGCCGCCCGTGCGTGGTCGTGGCCGGA
>MFSY01000117.1:0-2238 GCA_001785175.1 Candidatus Muproteobacteria bacterium RIFCSPHIGHO2_01_FULL_65_16
CTACTGTGTCGATCCCAAAGGGCCATCGATCTGTCACGCCCAAAACACTCACAGTCTATTATGCTCGTAAACATACAAGGGCCGGGGTGAGGGCCAAGCAGCGCGAAAAATGGCCCTCATCCTGTCCTTCTCCCGCGGGGAGAAGGGACCCAGGGCTTGTCGGGGTACGCACTATTTATCGTTCTCCTCAGTAATTTGGTCGTCGAGGCGGGCAAGAAGGGATCGTGATATATTTGAAAATGACATATTCGACCAGGTGCAAGTCATGCCATCCACCAAAGTCAAAGAAGCCGCTCATCGGTTGATTGATCAGCTACCAGATGAGGTGAGCTGGGACGAGTTGGCCTATCAGATCGAAGTGCGTGCCTCGATCGAGCGCGGGCTCGCCGATGCCGACGCGGGTCGGATCATCCCACAGGAAGATATCGAGAAGCACTTCGGCATCACACGATGACGGCGGTCTTCTGGACGCCGGAAGCACGGGCGCGGCTGGAGGACATCGAGGCCTATATCGCGAAAGACGCACCGTCCGTGGCCAAGGAGGTAGTCGCCCGACTCGTGGCGCGGGCGCGCCAACTGGGGACGGCTCCGCTCAGTGGTCGGCAAGTGCCTGACTATCAACGCGAGGACCTGCGCGAGTTGCTTGAGCGCCCGTACCGCTTGATCTATCGGATGTCGGCACAACGCATCGAGATCCTCACGGTAATGCACTATCGCCGGTTGCTGCCCCGCAAAGCAGACGACTTACAAAAGACCTGACAGGAGTAACCCGAGGGCCGCACGGGTTCTTTCCATTCATTCCGCGCCCCGGTGTTGGGCGTAATTCCAGGTTGGTGCAAGACGGCGTGAAACATGCGGATCGCCCGGAAAACATGGCGTTTTTGGCCCGAAAGTTGCTAAAGCTATTTAGAGTGAGTCCGGCATCGGGTGGCGCGGTTCAGGGCCTCGGCTGGAACTTTCTCTTTGGTGTTATAGAGTTATATCAATATCAATTAACACGGAGAAGGACGGATTGCCATGGCGGTGGTGACGGCGGAAAAGCCGAAAAAGATCCGGATCGGCGACGTGCTGATCGCGCACAAGATCATTTCCCAGGAACAGCTGAACGCCGCGCTCACGGAGCAGAAAAAGAGCGGCCGCAAGCTGGGACGGGTGCTGATCGAGAACGGCTTCATCTCCGAGGACCAGCTGCTCACATTTCTGTCGCAGCAGCTCAACATTCCGTACATTGACCTCAAGCGCTACAACTACAAGCCCGATGTGGTGCGCCTGATCCCCGAGGCGCACGCGCGCCGCTTCCGCGCCATCGCCCTCGAAGACGGCCGCGACGCCCTGTTCGTCGGCATGGCCGACCCCACCGACATCTTCGCCTACGACGAGCTCGCGCGCGTGCTGCGCCGGCCGCTGCGCCTGGCCGTGGTCAAGGAGGCCGATCTCCTCAAGACCGTTGACCGCGTCTACCGCCGCACCGAGGAGATCAGCGGACACGCCCAGGATCTCGAACAGGAGCTGACCGCCCACGGCGTGGATCTCGGCGAGCTGGCGGCGACCGAGGGCCTGACCGACGCCCCGGTGGTCAAGCTGCTGCAAAGCGTGTTCGAGGACGCCATCCAGGTGAACGCCTCCGACATCCACGTCGAGCCGGACGAAAAGGAGGTGCGCATCCGCTTCCGCCTGGACGGCGTGCTGCGCGTGCAGACCACGGCCGACCGGCGCATCGCCGGCGCCATGGTGTCGCGCATCAAGCTCATGGCCGGGCTCGACATCTCGGAGAAGCGCATGCCCCAGGACGGCCGCGCCAGTGTGCGCGTGCGCGACAAGAGCATAGACGTGCGTATCTCCACCATGCCGGTGCAGTACGGCGAGTCGGTGGTGCTGCGCCTGCTGAATCAGCTCACCGGCATCCTGGATCTCGATCGCCTGGGCATGCCCAAGAACATGCTCGAGCGCTTCCGCCGCCTGATCCATCAGCCGACCGGCATGGTGCTGGTGACCGGGCCCACGGGCAGCGGCAAGACCACGACACTGTATGGGGCGCTCAAGGAACTGAACCGGCCCGAGTACAAGATTCTCACGGTGGAAGACCCGGTCGAATACCGCCTGCCCGGCATCAACCAGGTGCAGGTCAATCCGAAAATCGAGCTCACCTTCGCGCGCGTGCTGCGCTCGATGCTGCGCCAGGACCCGGACATCATCCTCGTGGGCGAGATGCGCGACCAGGAAACCGCCGAGATCGGC
>MFSY01000117.1:2294-4035 GCA_001785175.1 Candidatus Muproteobacteria bacterium RIFCSPHIGHO2_01_FULL_65_16
CGTCTCCTCCGCCCTGCGGCTGCTGGACATGGGCGCCGAGGCCTATATGGTCGCGGCGAGCCTGCGCGGGATAGTGTCCCAGCGCCTGGTGCGGCGCATCTGCGAGAGCTGCTCCGAGCCGGTGGAGCTGAGCCCGGCGATGAAGGCGATCGTCCGCGCCGAGGCCGGCGACAAGACCGACGCGCTGCAATTCCGGCGCGGGCGCGGGTGCAGCCACTGCAACGGCAGCGGCTATCTGGGGCGCATCGGGGTGTTCGAGTATCTGGAGATGGACGACGCGCTGGTGGAGGCCATGCACAGCGGCGACCCCATGAAATTCGCCGCCGTGGCGAAGAAGCAGCCCGGCTTCCAGCCCCTGCGCCGCAGCGCGATCGTCCTCGCGGCTCAGGGCCAGACGAGCATGGAACAAGTGGTGCGCGCCACCTACGGCGTCGAGGAATAGCCTTGCCGGTCTTCCTCTATAAAGGGCGCAACAAGCGCGGCGAGGCGGTGCGGGGACACATCGACGCCGTCTCCCCCGACGCCGTCGCCACCCAGCTGTTCAACAGCGGCATAACCCCGATTGACATTGCGCTCCCGCGCGCGGGTGCGGACGTCCTGGCGGCGCTGCGCGCCTGGGTCGAGAGCAGCGGCAAGGTGCAGCTGGTTGATCTCATTTTGTTCAGCCGCCAGATGTACACCATGATGAAGGCCGGCGTGCCCATCATGCAGGCGCTGCGCGGCCTGCGCGAGTCCACCCGCAACCTGGCCGTGGCCAAGGTGATCACGAGCATCGGCGAGAGCCTGGACACCGGGTTGGATCTCGCCAGCGCGCTCAAGCGTCACCCGCAGGTCTTCTCGCAGCTTTATGTCAGCATGGTTCAGGTCGGCGAGACCACCGGCAGCCTGCAAGAGGTGTTCGAGCAGCTCGCGCTTTATCTCGAGCGCGAAAAGGACACCCGCGACCGCATCAAGTCGGCGACGCGCTATCCGGTGTTCGTCGTGGTGGCCATGGCGGTCGCCATGTTCATCATTAATCTCTTCGTCATCCCGGCGTTCGCCAAGGTGTATGCCGGCTTCCGCATCGAGCTGCCGTGGGCGACGAAGCTGCTGATCGCCACCTCCAATTTCACCGTCGCCTACTGGCACCTGATGCTGGCCGCCGTCGTCCTCGGCGTGATTGCGCTCCGGTTTTACGTCAACACCGCCGAGGGGCGCTACCGCTGGCACAAAATCAAGCTCAAGCTGCCGGTGGTGGGCAAGATCCTCTACCAGGCGACGCTCGGGCGCTTCGCGCGCGCCATGGCCGTCATGATCAAGTCCGGCGTGCCGCTGGTGCAGGGCATGACCGTCATCAGCCGCGCCGTGGACAACGACTACATCGGCGAGCGCGTGGTGCAGATGCGCGACGGCATCGAGCGCGGCGAGACCATCGCCCGCACCGCCGCCACCACCGCCATGTTTCCGCCGCTGGTGATCCAGATGATCAGCGTCGGCGAGGAGACCGGGGCCGTGGACGAGCTGATGTTCAACGTCGCCGATTACTACGAGCGCGAGGTGGATTACGACATCAAGAACCTGAGCGACGCCATCCAGCCGCTGCTCATAATCGTGCTGGGGGTGCTGGTGCTGATCCTGGCGCTGGGCGTGTTCCTGCCCATGTGGGACCTGGTGCAGGTGGCGCGCAAGGGCTGACCGCCGGCGGTTTTAACGGTCTGGACAAGGATTTATACGTAACCTATTGTTTTGCTATGTCCGCGGC
>MFSY01000117.1:4056-6273 GCA_001785175.1 Candidatus Muproteobacteria bacterium RIFCSPHIGHO2_01_FULL_65_16
CCGGGCGATCCAGGCCGGGACGCCCAAAAGACGGGGAATATGAAACGACGGGCACACGGGTTTTCCCTGCTTGAGCTGGTCGTGGTGATCGTGATTATCTCGATTTTGCTGGTCGTGGCGATCTCGCGGCTGCTGGCCCTGCAGGTGGACGCCGAGCGGGTGGCGCTGGAGACGGTGGCCGGGACCCTGAGAAGCGCGATTGGCATAAAGATTGCAGAATACATCGTGCGGCAGGACATGGCGGGCATGCGCCGGCTCGAGGGCAGCAACCCCATGAACCGCCTGGCCGAGGTGCCGCGGAATTACCTGGGCGAGCTGGACGCGCCGGACCCGGCGACCCTGGAAGACGGGAACTGGTATTTCGATACGCGCGCCCGGACCCTGGTGTACCTGGTGCACAACAAGGGCTACTTCAGCGGCGGCGCGGCGGGCGAACCCCCGCGGGCAAGATTTGCGATCCGCCTTGTCTATAATGACAGGAACGGAAACGGGGTGTACGACGCGGGCGTGGACGCCATGGAGGGATTGCGGCTGGCGGCGCTGGAATCGTACCGCTGGACGAACTAGAAAGTGTTTATGAGCGAAGCACGGATTTTATTTTCCATTGACGGCAGGAGAGACGAAATGAAAAAGCAGCAAGCTGGTTTTACCCTGATCGAACTGATAATCGTAATTGTCATTCTTGGCATTCTTGCGGCCACGGCATTGCCGCGGTTCGCTGATCTTAGCGTCGACGCGCGCCGCGCTACCCTGCAAGGTTTGGCCGCTTCGGTAAAGAGCGGTGCCACACTCGCTCATGCTATGCAGCTTGCCAGGGGACTTGCTTCAAGCGGCACCACCGTGACAATCGAAGGCTCCACTACTGTCGCTTTGACAGCTGGATACCCAGACGCAAACACCGGAGGTATTGAAAATACACTTCAGGAGTATTCCAACGACTTTACGTTAAGCTCTGGCGCTTCGCAGACTGATTTTCAGAAAAAAGGCGCTCCGACACCATCTAGTTGTTATGTAAGGTACACAGAGTCGACCACCGGAGCTTTCCCCAGCGTTACTATAGAGTCGAGCGGCTGCTGATCGTAGTGCTTTTCTCCTGCCCGGAGGGATGGACACCGTGGTGTCCATCCCTTCTTTGTTGTTGACTTCCGCGCGGACAATGCAATGACGACGTCATTTCCTGTGTCTGGGCGCTGGGGGTCGGCGGCCTGGCTGCCGCCGCTTCTGTTCACCTCATCCGCAGCGGCTGCCGTTTTCTTCCAGGGATTCGAGATCGGCTTATTCTGCGTAAGCCTGACTTTGCTCCTCATTTGGCTGTTGCAGATGATTTGGCGTGGCCACGGCGCCGGTTTTCACATTCCCCAAAGCGCCCCCGCATTATTCCTGACATTGTTCTGGCTCTGGCTCGCCATCACGCTGCTCTGGACGCCGGTTATATACGTGAGCGTCTTCGATTTCTGGTGGCTGAGCGCGCTGCCCCTGGTCTTCTGGATTTACACCATCGCGCCCGACAAAGACCGGATCTGGCCCGGTATCGCCGGGCTGGCGCTGGTGCTGGTTGTGGCGCTGGCGCTGACGGCCATTTTCCAATTCTGGATTCTGAACCAGTCACCGCGATCGGCATTCCTGAACATCAATTCGCACGCGGGCGTACTGAACCTTGTCGCCTTGCCGGTGGCCGGTTATTTCCTGGCCGGTTATGGATACGACCGCTATAAGAAAGTTCTGCTGGTCCTGGCAACGGCGTTTTTTCTGCTCGTATATGCCGTGGCCTTGACGCGGGGGCGGGGCGCGATGATTTCGTTGTTGACGGGCCTGGCCATGATCGTGGCCGTTGCAGGCGGGCGCACCCCAAAAAAGGCGACGGTCATGTTGTTGATTCTGGCGGCGGTCGCCATAGGCCTGGCCAACGTGAGCTGGCATGGCCAGCTGGCCGAGCGCATCGGAACGCTCTCGGATCCCATGACGGCGGGGGCGGGAAGGTTTGTCATCTGGCGGCAAACCTGGGAGATGATCGGGGGATCGTCTTGGCTGGGTATCGGCCTGGGATTGTTTCCATTGATCTACCCGCAATATCGCGATCCGAGCGATGGTACTACCGGGTTCTTTGTCCACAACGATTATTTACAGATCTGGCTCGAGGCCGGCCTGCCCGGGCTGCTCCTGCTTGTTGCCCTGTTGCTGTCCACCATCTTTCTTTTTGTGGTTGCATTGCGCCGG
>MFSY01000118.1:0-3620 GCA_001785175.1 Candidatus Muproteobacteria bacterium RIFCSPHIGHO2_01_FULL_65_16
AGCTGATGCGTCTGTTTCCGCAGCCGGTGCGCCAGCAGCCGGCGGTGGAGTATCTGCCCGCGCGCCGCGCGCCGGCGGCCGGTACCGGACAAAGGAATATTTGAAAAGGGAACCTCTAAAAATACCTGACAAGATGTTTTTCACCGCAGAGAACGCGGAGCACGCAGAGAAAAATCCGGCTTTGCTTCAATCGCTCCGCGCCTCTGCGCCTCCGCGGTGAACTCGATGTTCGGTCGGTAAAACGGGTTTTTTAGTGGTAACCAAAGAAACAAGAACCGGCGGCGCCGGATCAGTGCAGCTTGAGTCGCGGCTTGGTGCGGTGCTGGAGGAAATCCGAGAGTGTCAGCAGCAGCGTCGGCCAGGCCCCGTGCAGGGCGCGCTGGTGCAGGCGGTGGAGCGTGCGATAGGTCAGGCGCGCGAAGCGGCCCTCGATCATGACGTTGCCGGTGAGGCCGCTCATGAGGTTGCCGAAGGCGGTGTAGTGGCTCAGGGAGATGAGCGAGCCGCGGTCGTGGTAGACGTATTTCGGCAGCGATCTCCCGGCGATGCGGCGCTCGATTGACCGGACCAGCATCTCGGCCTGCTGGTGCGCCGCCTGCGCCGTGGGCGGCACGGGCCGCTCCTGGCCCGGCCGCGGGCACTGGGCGCAATCGCCGAGGGCGAAGATGTCGTCGGCGCGCGTCGTCTGCAGCGTCTGCCGCACCACCAGCTGATTGCTCCTGCTGGTCTCCAGCCCCGCGAGCTCGCGCAGGAAATCCGGCGCCTTGATGCCGGCGGCCCAGACCTTGGTGCGCGCATGGAAAAACATCCCGTCCTGCGTCTGCACGCCGTCGGCGATCACGCGCGTGACGCGCTTGCCGGTGTGGATCTCCACCCCCAGCCGGCGCAGCTCCGCCGCGGCGGCGCGCGACAGGCGTTCCGGCAGCGCCGGCAGGATGCGATCGGCGGCCTCGATGATGGTGAGCTTCACGTCCCGCTCCGGCACGATGCGGTCGAAGCCGTAATTGACGAGCTGGTGCGCGACGTGGTGCAGCTCCGCGGCGAGCTCGACGCCGGTCGCGCCGGCGCCGACGATGACGACGTTGAGCTGGCCCTTTTCGAGCGGCGCGGACTGGGTCTGGGCGCGGATGTAGTTGCGCATTATCAGGCGCTGGAAGGCGTCCGCCTGGGCGCGATCGTCGAGGAACACGCAGTGCTCGCGCACGCCGGGGATGCCGAAGTCGTTGCTCACGCTGCCGACGGCCAGGGCCAGCGTGTCATACGGCACGACGCGGCGCGGAATAATCTCGCGCCCGTCCTCGTCGAGCGTCGGCGCGAGCCTTACCTCGCGCCGCTCGCGATCGAGCCCGTCCATGCGCCCGAGGCGGTAGTCGAAATGGTGCTGGTGCGACTGGGCGATGTAGTCAACGTCGTCCTCGTGCGAGTCGAAGGTCCCGGCCGCGACCTCGTGCAGCAGCGGCTTCCACAGGTGGGTGAGGTTGGCGTCCACGAGCGTCACGTGCGCCTTCCCGCGCCGGCCGAGGCGGTCGCCGAGCCGCGTCGCGAGCTCGATCCCGCCGGCGCCGCCGCCGACAATGACAACGCGATGGATGGTCATGTTATTCCTTGTTGGCCCTTAGCGATGGCGACGCCATTGTAAGAGAAGCCGCGCGCGGATCATACCGGATGCACGCGCCGCAGCACCTCCCCCAGCGCCGGATCCGCATACGGCCCGTAGGCGTCCACGACCACGCCGCGGGCGCCGTTCCTGGTTTCGAAGGCGTACACCACCGCCATGTCGTCCGGGTCGGTCGCGCCCTCGAAGCGGTGGAACTCGACGAGCCGCAGGTCTTCGGCGCGAAAGGTCTTGCCGCTCTCCGGATCGCGCAGGCCGTCGGCGACGGGCTGGAAGCCCGCGGTGAATCCGCGTTCCCTGAGGCGCGCGATGGCCTCGGTCATGGTCTCGTATTGGTTTACGCTCATCGCACCCCCGGGTATCACGAGCGCAGTTGGCCAGTATTCGCCCGGCGCGCGGCGAATTCAACCGCCAAATCCACACAAACTGTATAATCCCTGCTCCGCGAGCGCATCGGCGGAGAGAGCGGCATGACGGCGACCTACGAAGAAAAGAAACAACGGCTGACGGAATCCCTGCGCGCCCCGGGTGACGGCGGCGTCCGGCTCGGCAAGGACACGTCGAATCTGTTCCGCGACCGCCGGGAGGCGCGGACGAAAAGGCTGGACGTGCGCGAGTTCAACAACGTCCTGCGGGTGGACCGGGAGGCGGGCCTCGTCGAGGTCGAGGGCATGACGCCGTACGCGAAGCTCGTGGCGGAATGCCTCAGGCACGGCGTGATGCCGGCGGTGGTGCCGCAGCTCAAATCCATCACCATCGGCGGCGCGGCCACCGGCTGCGGGATCGAGTCGTCGTCGTTCAAGTACGGCCTGGTGCACGAGACCGTGCGCGAGCTGGAGGTACTGCTCGCGGACGGCACGACCGTGGTGTGCCGCCCCGACAACGAGCGGCGCGACCTGTTTTACGGCTTCCCCAATTCCTACGGCACGCTCGGCTACGCGCTGAAGCTCAAGGCGCTGGTGGCGCCGGTCAAGAAATTCGTGCGCCTCACCCATATCCGCCACACCGAACCCGGCGCCTATTTCGCCGATCTCGCGCGCTGGTGCGGGCGGGACGTGAATTTCGTGGACGGCGTGGTGTTCGGCCGCGGCGAGATGTATCTCACCATCGGCGAATTCACCGATCACGCCCCGTACGCGAGCGATTACACCTACGAGAACATCTATTACAAATCCATCCGCGCCCGCGCCGAGGACTATCTGACCACGGAGGATTACATCTGGCGCTGGGACACGGACTGGTTCTGGTGCTCGAAGAATCTGCTGGCGCAGAACCCGCTCGTCCGCCGGCTGTACGGCCGCAAGCGGCTGAATTCCGTCACCTACACGAAGATCATGCGGCTCAACAGCCGCTGGGGGTTGACGCGCGCGCTGAACCGGTTGCTCGGGATTCACGCCGAATCGGTGATCCAGGACGTGGAGATTCCGCTCGCGCGGGCGCCGGAGTTTCTCGCCTTCTACCACGACGTGGTCCGCTTCCTGCCGCTCTGGATCTGTCCCACGCGCGCCTACGACAAGAACGCGCGCTTCGATCTGTACCGCATGGACCCGGAGCGGCTGTACGTCAACTTCGGCTTCTGGGACGCGATCCGGGGCCGGCAAAAGCTGCCGCCGGGGCACTACAACCGGCAGGTGGAGCGGAAGGTGATCGAGCTCGGGGGGATGAAGTCGCTCTATTCGGATTCCTATTACACGCCCGAGGAGTTCTGGCGCATCTACAATCGCCCCGCCTACGAGGCGCTGAAAAGAAAATACGACCCGCGCGGCCGGCTGCGGGATCTGTACGCCAAGTGCGTGCTCAGGGAGTGACGCCGCGGGCGCGGCGCCACGGCCTCATCGGCGCCGCGGCGTTTCGGGCGCTTGCGCGTGCGCCTGGTTCGCGGCCGGCTCGGCCGCGCGGCGATAAGGCTGGGGCGTGCGGCTGACGGCGGCGCGGATCGTCTCCGCGATCTTGGCGGCGCGTTCCGCCTGCTGGGCGCGGAACTCAGCGTTCGGCTCGGCGCCCG
>MFSY01000118.1:3629-8130 GCA_001785175.1 Candidatus Muproteobacteria bacterium RIFCSPHIGHO2_01_FULL_65_16
GCCCGGAGCGGCGCCGATATTTCCGGATGCCGCCGCATTCGGGGCGCGCGCCTCGAATTCGGAGCGCAGCGTGCGCAGCTCCTGCAGGGCGCGCATGACCTCGATCGCCTTGTCGTAGCCGGGCTGCGCCGCCAACTGGGCGCGCGTCGCCTCCAGCGTGTTCAACGCCTGCTCCACGCGCGCCGAGAGATAGGCGGCGAACAGTTCCTCCTCCTGGGAGGCCTGCTCCGTGGCGGCGTCGTTCTGTTGTTCGAATGAATAGCCGCAGGTGCAGCGCTGCATGCTCACCGGGATTCGCGCCGCACAGCTCGGACAGTCTTTCTGAAATACGTTTCGCATGGTTGTCAGTGTGGGCCGCGGACTTTCTTCGCCGGCGCTCCGGTGTCTAAGTATAGCAGCTGCCGGCCTTATCGGTACTTCGCCGCGCGGCCGCCGTGCGGGAGCGCGCGCTCGCCGCCGCCCAGGGTGAGCGGCGGCAGGTCCGGCCCGCCGCCGGCGAATTCATAGCCGCAGCGGCAGCGCACGAGGCTTGGGGCGACATCGGCGGTGCAGTGCGGGCACTTCTTGGTATTCGCGGTTTTGCCGGATTTGATCGGCCCGCCGTCAGGGGCGTGGGCCGCTCCCGCCCCCAGCGCCGTCTTCGCTCTGGCCGCCTGGATGGCGCGGAAGACCTCGTCGGGCTTCGTGCCGCCGCCGGCCTCGGCCCGCAGCCTTTTGACGGCCGCGAGCTTGCCGTTCTGGACCGCGAACTCGGCGCGCAGGGCGCTGGCGACCTGCTCGGCGCTCACGGCCTCCGCCGCCAACCTGGGGTTGTGCCGGTCGGCGGCCAGCGCGGATTTGGCGACGCCCAGCTTTTCCTCGGCCTGCGCCAGGCGCGCCTTGAGATACTCGGCGTAAAGCTCTTCCTCCTGGATCAGCGCATTGGCCGACTGCGTCCCGGTCTTCTCGGTCTCGAAGTTGTATCCGCATTTGCAGCGCGTGGCGTTGGCCGGGTTGGCTTTCGCGCAGCGGGGGCAGTATTTGAGGTAAATGCTCATTCGATCTCCTCGGAAGGGCACGGTCTTCCGTGGCGCGTCCTTAATAAAAATATGGCACGGCCACGGGCGATGTGGCAGAGGTTTCCGGATAATCCGGCGTTTACAACGGACGAGTGGCGGAATCAGCCTTGAAAAATAATGACTTCCGCGGCTTTTCCGCCGCCGTTTCTGCGCGCGGATGTAAGCGCCGGCGGCCGCTGCCTTCGATGGCCGGCGTGGTATCATTGGTCGTTGTGAGGCGCGGCGCGAGACTGAGTAAGCCGCGCCGCGCGTGGCGGCGAACCGCGACGCAAGAATAAACACCATCAATCCACGCTCCTCGCACATGACCTTGGGCCACGGGCGCACAATTTTCTTCGCCCTGGCGCTGCTCCTGCTTTCCGCGCCTGCTGTTCCGGCGTGCGCCGACAGCGGTGCGCGCGACCGCTATTTCAAAACCTCCGATGGCGTGCGTCTGCACTACCTCGAGGCGGGGCGGGGCGAGACGATCGTGTTCGTCCCCGGCTGGACCATGCCGGCCGAGATCTGGGAGGCGCAGATCCGTTACTTTTCCGAGAACTTCCGCGCCGTCGCCTTCGATCCACGCGCGCAGGGAAGATCGGAAATCGCCGCGGATGGATACACGGTCGAACGCCGGGCGCAGGACATAAAGGAACTGCTCGATGCGCTGGGCGCGAAGCCGGTGGTGCTGGTGGCGTGGTCGCTCGGCGTCCTCGAGTCGCTGGCCTATGTCGCGCGCCACGGCGACGCGCGCCTCGCGGCGCTGGTGCTGGTGGACAATTCCATCGGCGAGGAGCCGCCGCCGGTGACCGACCCGACGTTTCTTCCGCGACTCAGGCGCGAGCGCGCGGCAACCGTGACGCGCTTCGTGCGCGGCATGTTCAGGCAGCCGCGGCCGGACGGCTATCATGAGCGCCTCGTCACCCAGGCCCTGCGCGTGCCGCACCAGGCGAGCATAAAGCTGCTGAGCTATCCTTATTCCCGCCAGCACTGGAAAGAGATCGTCTATCGGGTGGAGCGGCCCCTCATGTACGTCGTCAACCCACGCTTCAAGGAGCAGGCGCTGAACCTGAAGCGCAACAAGCCGGACGCGGAGATCGAGGTTTTCGAGCAGGCGGGCCATGCGTTGTTCGTGGACGAGCCCGAGCGCTTCAACCGCCTGCTCGCGGACTTCATCCGCGCCAAGACCGGCGCGCCCGCCGGCGCGGCGGCGAATTTGACGCGGGAGCCCGGGCATTGACCACGCCCAAGGCCGGCGCCCCGCTGTTGCCGCTGTTTCTGGTGTCGCTGGCCGCGGTCGGCTTCGAGATCGCGCTCACGCGCTATTTCGCCATCGCCAGTTGGTCGGAGTACGGCTACTGGGTGATCTCGATCACCATGGTCGGCTTCGCCGTGAGCGGCGTGGTCCTGAGTCTGTTCAAGGATTTCTTCGCGCCGCGCGCCGCGCGGCTGCTCTTCGCCACGCCACCGGCGCTGCTCGTCACGGCGGCGGCGGGCTTTTACCTCACCACGATCAATCCCTTCAACCCGCTCGAGTTCCAGAATCCGGACGCCTGGTGGGATCAGTTGCTCAACATCTGGAAGTACTATGCGGCGCTGTTTCCGTTCTATTTTCTGACCGGGCTTTATATCGGGCTTTATTTCCTCACCTATCAGGAGGAGATCCCGAAGATCTACGGCGCCGATCTCGCCGGCGCCGGCGTCGGCGCGCTCGTCGTGCTCGTGCTCATGTTCTGGGTACACCCGTTCTATCTGCTCGCGGCGCTGATGCCGGCGCTCGTCGTGGCGGGCCTGTATCATCCGCCGCCGCGGGTGGCGGCGCGCCGGCCGCTCTATCTGGTGTCGCTGCTGGCGTTGCTTGCGGCCTGCGAGGCCGTGCCGCTGTTCCTGAACCGCGCCGACTTCAACGAGTACAAGGCGATCTACCCGCCGCTCAACGTGCAGGGCAACCGCGTGCTGCAGGAGATCCGCAGCCCGCGCGGCTATTTCCTCGTGCTCGACAACTTCACCGAGCGCCTCGACACCGATATCTCGAACAACGCCGGGGCGCTGCGAGCGGCCGCGCCGCCGCTAACTTACGGGCTCTACAGCGACGGCAACCGCCTGACCTCGCTCGCGAAACCAGGCGACTACGATGCGTCCTATGTGCGCGCGGCGCTCGACGCCTTCCCGTACGAGCTGCGGCCCGCAGCCGCGGCGCTGCTCGTCGGCACGCGCGGCGGCTTCCGCATGCGCGAGGCGCTCGCGCTCGGGGCCGCGTCCGTCACCGCGCTCGAGCCGGACGCGACGCTGTATCGGCTGCTGCGCGCGCAGCGGGATAATCCCGTCGCAGCCGCGCTCGCCGATCGGCGCGTGCGGCTGCTGCCGCAGTCGCCGGCGATGCTGACCGCGGCCGAGGCGGGGCGCTTCGATCTCGTGGACATCGCCGCGGATTTCCTGAACCAGGCCGACGCTAACAAGTTCGCCTTCACGGTCGAGGCGGTGCAGGGCTATTACCGCGTGCTCAAGGATGATGGCATTGTCTCGATCCCGGTCTCGATCCGCGAGTTCACGGTCTATGCGGTGAAGATGATCGAGACCGCGCGCGCGGCGCTCGCCGGGCTGGGTGTCGCCGCGCCGCAGGAGCATATCGCCGTGTATCGCTCGACCTGGAACGCGCGCATCCTGGTTTCGAAGCGTCCGTTCACGGCCGCGGAGATCGCGCGACTCAAGGTGTTCGCCGGCAGGCGCTCGTTCGACACCTCGTTCTATCCCGGCCTCGACCCGGCCAAGGCCGAAATCTGGAACGACCTGCCATTGGTGTCGTTCGAATCCGAGACGATCCTTTCCGCCGGCGACAAGGCGGCCGATGCGCTCATGGACGAGAGCCTGAAGCTCTTCTCGCCGGAGCACGACGCCTTCGTGCGCGGGCACTTCTTCAATCTCGCGCCCGCGACCCACGACCGGCCGTTCTTCTATTCGGTGTTGCACCTTTCCGAGCTCGGCGGGATCCTGAAACGCATCGCCATCATCCCGCGCGAGGAGCTGGGGCTTTTGATCAACGTCGCGGTGCTGGTGCAGGCGGTCGTCATCGCGGCGCTCATCCTGGGGCTGCCGCTCATCCGCTGGCGCGGAAGCCGCCCACGGACCGAGGCGATTCTCAAGGCCATCCTCTATTTCGCGGGCCTCGGGCTCGGGTTCCTGTTCCTCGAGATCTTTCTGATCGAGAAGGCGTCATTTTTCCTGAACGACCGCACCTATGGATTCACCGTGGTGCTCGCCGGCATGCTGATCTTCTCCGGCCTCGGGAGCTATTTCGCGGGGCGCTACCTCGAGCATCCACGCCGGGGGCTCATGCTCGCCGCCGCCATCATCTTCGCCTGGATCATCGCCGCGCTCCTGATGCTGGATGAGGCGCTGCTCCTGCTGCTTGCGGCCCCCACCGCGCTCAAGTGGCTGGCGTTGCTGGTCGCGATTGCGCCGCT
>MFSY01000119.1:0-4617 GCA_001785175.1 Candidatus Muproteobacteria bacterium RIFCSPHIGHO2_01_FULL_65_16
GGGCGGCGGGCAACAACACCCCCGCCACGGGCGGCGCTTGCAAGGCCCCCGCCGCCTCCTCGGGCCTGGGCGCAATCTCGCCCGCGCCCAGGTCGGGCAGGCCGCCCGCCGTATGGCGGCCGGTGGCGTAGACCTCGAGCTGATAGGCCTTGGCCCCCTGCACCGGCTCCCACACAAAGGCGGTGTCGGAAGCCAGGAACGCCAGCGGGGCGGGGCTCACCACCACGAGCGGCTCGGGGGGCAGCTCCTTGCCCGGCCGCCCGCGGCCGACAAAGTAGCGGATCACCGGCGCCTCAAAACCCGGGACCGGGTCGGTGATCCGCAGCCGCAGGAGATAAAGCCCGGTCGTGTCCGTCGGTAACGGCGGGCTCTTCAGCTTCACCGTCTCGCCGCCCGCCAGATACTGGCGCACCTGACCGAGAGGACGATAGAACGGCTCGCCCGCCGTGCTGGCCGGTCCCGCCACCTCCCAGATCGCCTGCAGCATCCCCGTGCCGGAGTAGGCAAGCTCGGCCACGGCCGCGAGCGGCTGCTTCAGCCCCATGATGCGCACCGGCGCGCCGTTGTCGAAGGCGAGAGATTCGCTCGTGATGTTGAAGCCGGCGGCGAGTGGCGAGGTTATGTTGAGTGTGATGGTGCTGAACGCGAAGGATTTCGAGACGATATCTTCAAATCTTCGTTGATAAACTATGCTCGTAAGCCCAAGCTTGTGCGCGCGCTGAATCACATCGGCCGGCACCAAAATGGACTCATTAATCTGACCGGTGCTGTTGACGGATATGGTGTTGGTGAGACTTGTGCTTACGGTCGCGAGAACCGTGCCACCGAGGCTCGGGCGGAAGGTGCCCTGCGGCGAGGTAAGTGTGGCGCTTGATGGACAAGCGATGGGGCAAGTGGGGGAGAGTGACCAGATAAGAGCGACCGAGGAGGATTGGCCCAGCGAAACATTTCGGTTGCTTGGGATGGCGCTGGCAGCGATAGCGGTTACCGCGGCCAAGGCTGGGCATGACACGAAAAGCGCGAGGATGACGGCGGCAGATTTGATTATGCGTTTCATGACGCCTCCACGGTTAGCGCTGCTTCTCGCCCACGACGTAGCGGATCTCCGGCGGATCGAATCCGACGCGCGGCTCGGTTATGTGCAACCGCACAAGATGCGGCCCGAACGAGTCGGTCGGCAGCGACGGGCTTACGAGGATCAGCGATTCAGCGCCGGTCAGCGTCTGGACCACGTCGCCGAGCACGCGCCAGGCGGGCTTGTCGGGATCGGGGTTCGGACCGGCGATCTCCCACCGGCCACGCAACAGTCCGGCGCCGGTGTAACCGATTTCGGCGCGCGCCTTGAGTTTTCCGCCGCGCTCGACGATGGGCAGCTGTTTGTTGTCGTCGTCGAAGCCGAGCGCCAGATTGGTGAGGCCGAAGCCCGCGGCCTTGGCGGTGACTATATAGAGCGTGACTTGGCCGCTGGCGGCGGCGCCGTCGGTGAAGCTGCGCTCGTAGCGCAGTTGGTCGAGCCCTTCCTTGTGCGCGCGCTGGATGACGTCGGCCGGCACGTACACCGTTTCGGTGAAGCTCACCGTGGCCGGCCCGGTGATCGTTCGCGATAGCGTCTGCGCGACGCTGCCGAGCGCCGTACCGTCCGGTTTACGGAACACGCCGCGCGCGGAGGACACGGTCACGGAACCGGCGGTGCTGGTCGTCACACTCCAGCTCAGGGTGAGCGAGCCGCCGCGGGCGATGGCGACCGGGGCGCTGCCCGGCGAGGCGCTCACGCCGGTGACGGCGCCCCGGGCGGGCGCAACGCCCGCGCCGACGCCCAGGACCACGGCCAGGATCAGTGAAGTTTTCGTGCTGCGCATGGTTCGGTTCCTTTCAGAAGGTCGGCAGCCAGGAGATGGCGCCCTTCAAGAATACCTGATAGGTGTTCTGGTTGTTGGTGAGAAACACGCGGTCATCCACGTCGCGGTACTGGCCTTCCAGCGAGAGCGTAAAGCCCGGCTGGGCGCCCCGGGCCGGGAACACGACCCAGCTCAGGTTGCCCGTGTAGTCGAGGGAGCGCGAGTCAATCGTATTGTCGGTGGTCTTCTGGCGGTTGGAGTTGACGCCCAGATTGCCGGTCACGCGCTCGCTGAAGAGGTAAGCCAGATTGAGTCCGGCGGTCGTGGTCTCTGAGTCCTTGGCGGTGAAGCCCGCCGGCGGGTCGCTCTCCTCGATCTTGTTGTACTGCACCATCGGTCCGACCGTCAGGCGCGCGCCCAGGCGGAAGTTGGCCGTGAGCTGGGTGGAGCGGCTCTGGGTGTCGGCGGTCATGTTGATGAAGTTCGTGTTCTTGCCGAGCGTGTGGTTGAGCGACCAGCTCCAGGTCTGGTAGCTGAAGGCGCCGCTCAGGGACAGGGTCGTGAGCGTGTTGAGCGCGCCCACGGTCAGCCCGGCCGCGGCCTTTTCCACGTCCTGGTCCACGCCTATATAGGTGGCGTTGAACATCGGCTGGCCGTACCAGGGCAACGGCGGGATATTGCCGTCCGGCCCCGGCTGCATGTTGAGCTGCGGAGTGAAGGAGAGCGAGAGCACGCCTTGGGTCGTCGCGGTGCGCGGCAGCAGTTCGAGGTCGTTGACGTTGTCGGTCTCGCGCCCGAACGAGGCCTGAATCCCCAGGCCCGACCAGTTGACATCGGTGAAGCCGCGCAGCAGGCGCCGGTCGGAGAGCCCGAAGTGGTTGGCGGGACTCTTGAAAAAGGTGCCGAGCCTCTTGTTCTCGACTCCGAGGTTCCAGACGAACGGCTGGTTGCCGATGACCTTGTCGTGCCAGGGCGTGAAGGTGACAAGCCCCGCGTAGGCCTTGTCGCGCTCGGGATCCTGGTTGCTGTCGAGGATACCGTCCCAATCCGTATCGCGCCCCTTGCCGTCGAAATCGTAGCGCGTGGAAGCATACTCGCCGCGCAGGCGCAGGCGCTTGTCGAGGACGTTGGCGTCGGCCACGATGCCAGCGGCATCGCCGGCGGTGGCGGTGGAGTCGCCGGCCATGCCCGTGCCGAGAGCGCCGAATTGGCTCGGGCCCTCGCTCGAGAGCGCCGTCGCCGAAACCACGAGGGCGTCGCGGTGGGGGGCGATCGGCCGGCCGCTCAGCACGACTCCGGAGGTGCGGTTGTCGTCGTCGCCGATGCCGAAGCCCTGCGTAAAGCCGATGACGTCCTGGGTGCGCAGGCTGAAGGCGGTGGCCGCGGCGCCGGTCTCGGCCGACTGCAAGCCGACCGACACGCCGCGGCGCGTGAAGCCTTGCATGATCAGGCTGTCCGGGCCGACGCTGTGATGACCCGCGCGCGCCACGACCGGCCCCGCCTCGGCGGTGAGGAGGAACTGGCCCAAGTCCACGTTGCCGTGTGGGATACCGCGCGGCATGAGCGTCTCCTGGCTGTTGTAGAAGAGGTCCATCTGCCCCGTGGCGCGAAAGTCGCCTTCGGCCACGGCGCCGTAGAGCTGGGCCGAGCCATTGGCCGTGTCGCGCTTGGGGACGGGGGCGGGCAGATCTTTGTCGGAGATGCGGCGCGCGCCGGTCAGCGTGGCGGCCACCCTCCCTTCCGCCTCGCGGAAGGCGGCGGTCTTACGAATTTCGAAATTCCATAGGCCACGCTCCACAACGCCGCCATCGGGGGTGTGTTCCACCAGGCGCAGTTGATGCTGTCCCCAGCCCAGGGGGTAGGGCGGGGTCAGGACGATCTGCCTCTCTTCGCGCGTCATAAAGGAAGTGGCGTCCATGTCGTCCAGTTCCACGACCAAACGCCCGAGCACCTCCCCCGGCAAGCGCGGGAGCAGGATCTGAAACGGATCGGACGGCCCCCGGACACCTTTGGCCGCTGCCGCCAGTTCCGGTTGCCAGTCGTCCGGCGGCGCGGCCCAGGCGGGAACCGCCGTCGCGGACAGGCCCAGCAGCACGGCGCTATGTATCGCGGTTAGCAGTCGTTTTTTCTTCACCATGGCCTCGCCTTTTATTACGTCGTCGCGCCCGATCACCGGGTTCATTCCGCCGACGTGGGCCGATCTACACGGCCGAATAAAAAGCGCCTTCCATGGCGCCCCCTGATTCTTCGTGGGGTCATCCGAGGAGACAAGATTAGCGGGGGGAGACTTACAAATATCTTACAAGTTTATTCCTGGATAATCGGACGGGAGACAGGCGCGACCGGCCGGTGGCTATAAGGGTACGGGCGTCAGCGCGGTTGCGCCGCCAGCGCCTGCCCGGTTACGCCCCTGCTGTCCGGCCCCATGAGGTAGAGATAAGCCGCGAGGATGTCTTCCGGGCGCGGGAGGTGGGCGGGGTTTTCGCCCGGGTAGGCGCGGGCGCGCATCCCGGTGCGCACCGGGCCCGGATCAATGCTGTTGACGCGGACGTTGGTGTTGGCCGCAAGCTCGTCGGCGAGTATTTCCATCATGCCCTCGATGGCGTGGCAGGATGCCCCGTAGGCGCCCCAGTAGGCGCGCCCTTGGCGGCCGACATCGGCGGAGGTGAAGATGACGGAGGCGTCGGCGGATTTTTTCAGCAGCGGCAGGCAGGCGCGCGTGAGCAGAAACGCGGCGCGCACGTTGACCTGCATCACCCGGTCCCAGGTGGCGTCGTTG
>MFSY01000119.1:4679-10370 GCA_001785175.1 Candidatus Muproteobacteria bacterium RIFCSPHIGHO2_01_FULL_65_16
CAGGCATCGGGCCCGGCGGTGGCCAGGTCGAGCGGGATCAGGGCCGGTTTCGGCGCGCCGCTTGCTTCGATCGCGTCATATACCGCTTCCAGTTTCACCGCCGTGCGCCCGAGCAGGATCAGGCTCGCGCCGTGCGCGGCGAAACCCAGCGCCGCCGCGCGCCCGATGCCGGCGCCGGCGCCGGTGACCAGAACAATGCGGCCGGCGAGCAGATCTTTACGTGGGATGTAATTTTTCATGTTTCTGTTGAGGGAACCTCTAAATATTGCCTCTCATGTAGGTTGGGTTAAGCCGCGTAAGCGGCGAACCCAACAAAATCATATTATCTGGCGCTGTTCGGTGGATTCGCTGCGCTTAATCCACCCTACATTTTTGAATTTTTAGAGGCTCCCTTGATTCACAAAGGTAAACCCCCGGCTCTGCCGGGGGTCGGTTAACTATCCGATGCTTTTCTTTGCGCCCTTCGTGCTGTACAGGGACGTACGAATGTCGCGCGAGACAGGATGTCGGGAGCGACCGTCTTTGCGGCAAATAATCATACTTAAATCAGCTTCCATAACCGCTGTTTTTAGACTCATGGCGCGCGTCGCTCCTGCTTCAGGATGCGCCGCGCGCAGATAAGGCCGCTGCGCACCGCGCCCTCGAGCGTGCTCGGATAGCCGGTGGCGGTGTAATCCCCGGCGAGCCAGAGCCCCTTTATATTGGTCGCGTGGCCGGGACGATAACGGTCCACGCCGGGAACGGCGGAAATGGTGGCGCGCCGTTCGCGGATGACCTTGACCGCGAGCGGTTGCGGCCAGCCGGGGAATATCCTGGCGATTTCGCGCTGGATGTGCCCGGACAGCGCCTCGTTATTCATGACAATGTGCGGTCCCGGACCGCTGATGACGGCGGCGATCAGCCCGCCGCGGCCCGTCAGCCGTCCATGGTCGAACAGCCACTGCACCGTGGCGTCGAGCACGCCCAGAAAATCCCGCCCCAGCGTCACCGACTCGGGATATTGCAGATAGGCGGTGCAGATCGGCTCGGCCGAAAGCGCGCCGAGCCGTTCCACGGTCTCCGCCAGCGGGGCGTGTTCGCGCAACAGATTCAGGCATGCCTCGGGCGGCGTGGCGACGATTACATGCTCGGCCGCGAGCGGCTCGTCGCGGACCATGACGCCGGTGACGGCGCCGTGCTCGATGCCGACGGCGTGGGCGCGCGCCGCCAGGCGCACGCTGCCGCCGCGGCTCTCGATGAAGTCCAGCGCCGGTCGCGGCAGGCACTCGCCGAGATCCTTGACCGGCAACAGCAGGTCGGAATCGTGGCGCGCGCCGAAGAAGGCGTCCCGCAGCACACGCAGGAACAGGCGGGTCGAGGCGCGCGCGATCGGTGTGTTCAGCGCCGCCAGACACAGCGGTTGCCACAGGGCGCGCGTCTCGGCGCCGTGTTGCCCGCAGCGTTCGAGATAGTCGGCGAGCGGAACATCGGGCGCGACCTCGAACTTGTCGGCCCGCGCGCGTCGCAGGAAGCGCAGCGCGGCCAGGCGCGCGCCCCACTCCAGGCCGCGCGCCGTAAGCAGGCCCGCCAGCAGGTGCAGCGGCGCCGGCAGCGGGAGGGCGTTGACGCCGACATGCTCGCCGCCCGGGTTGCGCAGCACCAGGCTGAGCGGCAGCCGCCGGAAGACATCGGCCTCCCGGACGCCCATTGCGCGCAGCACGGCGAGCACCGAATGGTAGGCCCCGAGCAGCAGGTGCTGACCGTTGTCAACGTGGTTCGGACCGAAACGCACCCCACGCGCCCGCCCGCCGAGCTGGCGCGTGGCCTCGAGGACGGTGACCTTTGCGCCGTGGCGCACCAGCTCGACGGCGGCGGCCAGCCCGGCCCAACCGCCGCCGATGACGATGACGTTCATGCGCGGGCGAACCCCCGCGCGCGGCGCAGCTCCCGCCGCCTGGTCTTCCAGGCGATCCAGAGCTTGCGCATGGGGTTGAGGATGGTCTTGCGATCGAGGACGCGGAAACCGTCGTCGCGGATGGCGGCGAGCGTCGCCTGATAGATCGCCGCCATGATCAGGCTCGGCAATTGCCGCGACCGGTCGGCGTCGGGGAGGGACTGCATGGCCCGGTTATAGTAGGAAAAGGCGCGCTCCGTTTCAAACGCCATCAGATTCCTGAAATTTTCGCTTTCGCTTCCGTTCAGAATGTCCGCGGTCGTCATGCCGAAACGCCGCAGGTCTTCTTGCGGCAGATAGATGCGGTCCCGGCGCGCGTCCTCGCCCACGTCGCGGATGATATTCGTCAGTTGGAAGGCGACGCCGAGGTCCTCGGCGAACTCGCGCGTGGCCGGCTGCGTGTAGCCGAAGATGGCGGCGGACAACAGCCCCACCACGGACGCCACGCGATGGCAGTAAAGCCGCAGGTCGTCGAAGGTCGCGTAGCGCACCGCAGTGAGGTCCATCTCCATGCCGACGATGACATCGAGGAAATGTTCCAGCGGCAGCCTGTAATCCGCGATCGGACGCGCGAGCGCCAGACTCACCGGGTGGCTGGCATTGCCGCGGAAGGCCGCCTCGATCTCGCCGCGCCACCAGTCGAGCTTGGCGCGCGCCACCGCGACGTCGCGGCATTCGTCGGCGATGTCGTCCACCTCGCGGCAGAAGGCGTAGAGCGCGGTGATGGCCGCGCGTTTCTCCGGCGGCAGGAACAGGAAGCTGTAATAGAAACTGGAGCCGCTGGCGCCGGCCTTTTGCTGACAGTATTGATCGGGCGTCATGTTGAAAGGCGGTGATTGGTGACTGGTGATTAGTGGGAACCTCAAAAAAATTGTCTCTCATGCAGGTTGGGTTAAGCCGCGTAAGCGGCGAACCCAACAAAATCATATTATCTGGCGCTGTTCGGTGGATTCGCTGCGCTTAATCCACCCTACATTTTTGGATTTTTAGAGGCTCCCTAGCCCAAGTAGGTTGGGTTGAGCGAAGCGAAACCCAACAAATTGTTGGGTTACGGCGCTTCGCGCCTGACCCAACCTACATTGAAACCATTTTGAGATAGGTTCTAATCACGGGTCACTGCTGTTACCAGCATTCTAACCCAGTCGAGCCGCGTCAGGCGCGTGCCGCCGCCGGCCCCGGCGTTCCACCGGCGCAGCCGCGCGAGCACCCGCGCGCCGCCGGCGCGTATCAGGCGCGCTTCCAGGCCGACGCGGCCGGGCAGCGCCTTCCCGAGCGGCGCGCCGGCGTCGAGGAACTCGCGTGCGCGATCGAGCTGGAGATCAATCAGCGCGCGCCACGCCCCGTCGCGGCGCCGTTGCCGGATCTGGTCCTCGGTCACGCCGAAGCGCCGCATTTCGTCCAGCGGCAGATAGATGCGGTCCTTGGCGAGATCGGCCTCGATGTCCTGCAAAAAATTGACGAGCTGCAAGCCGGTGCAGAGCGAATCGGACGCGGCCCGGTTCGGCTCCGTGTCCCGCCGGAACAGTCTGAGCAGCAGCCGCCCGACGGGGTTGGCGGAGCGGCGGCAATATTCGCGCAGCTCGGAAAAGTCGTTATAGCGCTTTTTGATCACATCCTGGCGGAAGGCCGCCAGCAGATCATCGAACGGCTCGAGGGGCAGATCAAAATCGCCGATAATCTCCGCCAGGGCGGCGAACAAGGGATCAGCCGCGGTTTCCCCACGGCGCAGCGCGTCCAATTCGCGCGCATACTCATCGAGCCGCGCCAGGCGCGCGCCGGCGCCGAGCTCGCCCTCGTCGGCGATGTCGTCGGCGGTCCGGGCGAAGGCGTAGATGACGGCCACGGGGCGGCGCAGGCGGCGCGGCAGCAGCCGTGAGGCGATGGGAAAGTTCTCGTAATGGCGGCGCGCCTGATCCTCGACCCGGCGCACCGCGGCCCGGGTGCGCGGCATAATAATATTAGTAGTCAAGACCCTGGTTCATGGTTATGATTTTTGCCAGACAAGTGTTATAGCAGGAGCCGACATGAAGAAATACATCACCGGTTTTATCATTGGCGCCATAGTCGCCTTCCCGCTGGGCATAAACTTCGGCAAGGACGTGCCGCTGTTCAGCAACCCCTTCGCCGCCAAGCCCGATATCCCCGACCGCGTCATCGAACGGACCGGCAAGACGCTGGATGACGCCAAGGAAGCGATCCACGAGGCCACCAAGCCGATGCAGGATAGGTTTAGAAGATAGCCACAAGCTACAAGCTGCAAGCCGCAAGCTATAAACCTAAGGTGCCTCGGATTAAGCACCGATTCGTCATTCCGGCGCAAGCCGGAATCCAGAAAATTCATAAACTTCCCGGACCACGACTTTCGCCGGGGTGACTTGCTCAGAGATTTCCCAACTTGGGAGCTTTTGCTTGAAGCTTGCAGCTTGAAGCTTGCAGCTTTTTAAGCCACAAAACTCGATTTACCCTCGTTGTTGACGCAGATGCGGTTGCGGCCGTTCTTCTTGGCGAGATAGAGTCGCTGGTCCGCGATCTTCAAAAGTCCCTCGATGGTGTCCGTCTGCTCGGCCTCATAGGACGCGATGCCGATGCTGATCGTGACCGTGACCGTGACCGATCGCCCGTCGAGGACGAACTTCCGCTTCTCGACGGCGGCGCGGATGCTCTCCGCGAGCACCGCCGCGCCGAGGCGGTTGGTGCTCGGCAGCAGCAGGGCGAACTCCTCGCCGCCGATGCGCGCCACGCTGTCCTCGGCGCGCGTGGCGCCGTCGAGGATGCGCGCGACGGCGACCAGGACCTCGTCGCCGGCGTCGTGCCCGTGGGTGTCATTGATGTTCTTGAAGTGATCTATGTCCGCCAGGATCACGGACAGCGAGGTGTTGTAGCGCCGGGCCAGGGCCAGGTGCTTCTCGCCGTTTTCATTGAACGCGCGCCGGTTCTTCAGCCCGGTCAGCGGGTCGGTCGTGGCCTGCTCGGCCAGCAGCTTGCGGTTCGCCTCCAGCTCGCGGATCGTGCGCGCGAGCCGGTAGTGCACGTTGACCCGCGCCTGCAGCTCCATCTCGTCTATCGGTTTGTAGATGAAGTCGTTCGCGCCGTTGAGAAACGCGAGGTTGCGGTCAACGTTGTCGTCGGCCGTGGTCATGATGATCACGGGTGTGTTTTTGAGGTGCGCGTCCTCGACCTTGCGGATCTTGACCAGCAGCTGGTGACCGCTCAGACGGGGCATGTTGATGTCGGTGATGACGAGGTCTATCTCCGGGTGCTTGGTGAGCAGCTCCCAGGCCTCGACCCCGTCCTTGGCGTGCAGCAGGCGGTAATGGCCGGCGAGGTAGCGGGATAGCATGGCCACGGTCGTCTTCGAATCCTCGACCAGGAGGATGATCGGCAACGCCGCCGGTTCGGCCGGAGCATCCGTGTTCGTGGATTCCATTGCTGTCTGCGTCAAGTTGGCCTGCAATACTTTATCCGCGGATTAACGCGGATTAATTACCAAGGATGAACGCGGATATACGAAGAATTCATGCGATAAATCCGCGTTTGTCTCTTCATCAATCTGCGTTCATCTTAAATATAGCAGCCGGCCCATGCGGTCGGACGCCCGTCGGTCCCCCTGAATCTCGCGTACGCCCTTCTCGATCCGCTCCGGGCCTTCCGGTCACTGCTGCGCATCGCCGGTGTCGGTTGCATCCCCGAGCAGAGCGCGCGCCTGAGGGTCGCTCAGCTGCTCGACATTGCGCAGTTTGCGCTCGATCGTGCGGGTT
>MFSY01000120.1:0-4656 GCA_001785175.1 Candidatus Muproteobacteria bacterium RIFCSPHIGHO2_01_FULL_65_16
CGTAATTGAATGCGGACTGCTCCACTCGCACCCGGTCGCCAATATGTAGGTTGGGGTGAGCGAAGCGAACCCCAACATCATCTTACCGCTAGACCCGCACCAGCAACATGCAGGGGCGCGCAAGCGTTGTGATGGATACAGATGTCGCTAATATGTAGGTTGGGGTGAGCAAAGCGAACCCCAACATCACCTTACCGCTCGCCAAAATCGCCGTCCCCGAGGTTTCCGCCGCCACCCCAATCGGCCGGCAACGCGCCGCGCTCGATGTAGCGGTGAATGCTGGAAAACGGCCATTCCGCTGCGCGTCGTGCCAACCCGTGCTTCACGGGGTTGTAATGTATGTAATCCACATGCCGCGCGTAGTCGGCCTCGTCCCGAATGAGATGCTCCCAATACCGCCGCTGCCAGACTCCCCGCTCGCCCTTCGAAGCCCGGCTGGCACTACGCTGTTCTCCCGGGGCGACGCGCCTTGAGAAGGCGGCCTTGATCGTCATCCACCGCGTCGGATAGTCCGCGTCCCCCCGTGGCAGTGTCCAGACCGCGTGCAGATGGTCCGGCAGGATCACCAGCGCGCCGATGTGAAATGGATGCCGACGTTGAACATCGCGCATGACATCGCGCAGCATATCCACGTGGTCCGTCAGGAGCGTGCGGTGGCGTTCCGCGAGGTTGAGTGTAAAGAAATAGGTTGCGCCCTCGTCCCGGGCGCGCCGATAACGCATGGAGCGTTCGCCTTCCTTTTGACGTGATGACTGCTCTTAGAATTAGGTGCGTTGGGGTTCGCTTCGCTCACCCCAACCTACACGTGCTGCGTGTGCTTTGCGGCCTTCGACAGCGATCTATCAAGCACTTCCTGTAACTCGCGCACATTTTCCCAAAGACCTTTGTCCGAAACCTTGGGGTCTCGTTGTTCCTTATTGATCGGCTTTAAGACAGGGCCTTGTTTGGGGTCAAATGCGAATGCTTGCCGAAGCAGATGACTTTTCTTTTCCGGGTGCTCGATCAAGTGGTTGCGAACATACCGAATCCCAGGAGCGTCGAATTTCTTGAGTCCTGGTAACTGCCGGAGAACCTCGCGAAGTCGCCACGCGAAGTAATAGAATGCCTCCACAAATGTTATAAGTTCGAGGCTGATGGTATCAATGCTCCTGGCGATTGCTTCTTGGGCCTGCCTGCTTCCAGCATCGTTAGCATTCGGTCGCACGAATACCTCATGAAGCCGTGATTCGAGTTTGTATATCCGACCTAGCAATAATTCGAGCTGCTGGAAACGTCTAGCCGCCTCGCAGGCAAGCGAACTCTCTTCCCGCGTAAAAGTGGACCTCTTAATATCGCAATATTGTCCGAAGAGCAGGAACTGGCGTTCCAAAGTGATTTGTACGCCGGACATAATTCAATCAGTGCTCCCTGGAATGGCGAGTTTGTGACTACGGCAGCCGAATACCAATAGCGTACTGCTTCAGCTCGGCTGTATAGCAATGACACCAGATGGACGCTGTCCAAAAACTTGCCCCACCGATTTCATCCGGACGAGCCGGCAATTGTGTCTTAACTAAGGAACAGCTTATACGCCGGATTTCCCGTCTCCTCCGCATACTCGTAGCCGAGGCTGTCGAGAAACTTCTGGAACGCCTTCTTGTCCGCGGGCGGGACCTGCATGCCGACGAGGACGCGGCCGAAGTCGGCGCCGTGGGAGCGGTAGTGGAACAGCGAGATGTTCCAGCGCCCGCCCATCTTGTTCAGGAAGTTCATGAGCGCGCCGGGGCGTTCGGGAAACTCGAAGCGATACAGGATCTCGTGCGCCGCGTTGGGCGCGCGCCCGCCCACGAGGTGGCGGATGTGGAGCTTGGCCATCTCGTTGTCGGTCATGTCGAGCGTGGGATAGCCGTGGGACCGCATGGTCTTCACGAGCTTGCCGATCGCCTCCAGCGCGCGCGTCTGCACGCCGACGAAGATGTGGGCGTTCTTCGGGTCGGCGAAACGGTAGTTGAACTCGGTGATGTTGTGATCGCCCAGGATGGTGCAGAATTTTTTCAAGGCGCCCGCGCGCTCGGGAATGGTTACGGCGAGGATCGCCTCGCGCCGCTCGCCGACCTCGGCGCGCTCGGCCACGTACCGCAGGCGGTCGAAGTTGACGTTCGCCCCCGAGGCGATGGCGATCAAATGCCTGTCTTTCAGCTTCGCGCGCGCGACGTAGCGCTTGAGACCGGCGAAGGCGAGCGCGCCGGCGGGCTCGAGGATCGAGCGCCGGTCCTCGAAGATGTCCTTGATCGCGGCGCAGATCTCGTCGTTGCTGACGATGACCATGTCGTCCACGAACTGCCGGCAGAGCCTGAAGGTCTCCTCGCCCACCTGGCGCACGGCCACGCCGTCGGCGAAGATGCCGACGTGGTCGAGCACGACGCGCCTGCCGGCCTTGAGCGAGCGGTCCATGGCGTCGGCGTCCTCCGGCTCGACGCCGATGATCTTCACCTCCGGGCGCAGCTGCTTGATGTAGGCCGCGATGCCGGCGATCAGCCCGCCGCCGCCCACCGGCACGAAAACCGCGTATAGGTCGTTGCTGTGCTGCTTGAGAATCTCCAACCCGATCGTGCCCTGGCCGGCGATCACCTCGGGGTCGTCGTAGGGATGCACGAAGATGAGTTTGCGTTTGGCCCCGAGTTCGCGCGCGTGGGCGTAGGCGGCGTCGTAGTTGTCCCCGTGCAGCACCACCCTGCCGCCGAGACTGCGCACCGCGTCCACCTTGATCTGCGGCGTCGTGCGCGGCATGACGATGACCGCCCTGGTGCCGAGCTTGGCGGCCGCGAGCGCCACGCCCTGGGCGTGATTGCCGGCGGACGCGGCGACCACGCCCTGCTTCAGCTCCGCCGGCGTGAGGTGCGCCATCTTGTTGTAGGCGCCGCGGCACTTGAACGAGAACACCGGCTGCTCGTCCTCGCGCTTGAGCCAGACGTGGTTGCCGGCCCGCCCCGAGAGCAGCGGCGCGTAGTCGAGCGGGGTCTCGCGCGCGACGTCATAGACCCGGGCGTTGAGGATCTTTTTTAAGTATTTTTGCGGCATCTTGCTCTCGACCAAAATAGAGATTCCCACCAACTTCCCCTCTCCCGCACCCTCATCTCCATCCGACCAAAATAGAGATTCCCACCAACTTCCCCTCTCCCTCAGGGAGAGGGCAAAGGGTGAGGGGGAGTTGTATTTCCCTCACCCTCATTCCCTCTCCCGACGGGAGAGGGAGGCGAGCCGTGGCGCTTCGCGCGCTCCCTTTCACTTGGGGGGAGGGGGGGAGCAAGTGAGAATCCACCTATATGGCCCGATAATCTAGCATGAACATGACTTCATAATCACACCGAGAATAGGTATTCTGGCGCCATTCAGACACAACGAGGGACATATGACCCCGGACGAAAAGAAAAAGGCCGCCGCGCTGGCGGCCCTGGAATACGTGGAATCCGGCTGGGTGGTCGGCGTCGGCACCGGCTCGACCGCCAACCACTTCATTGACGCCCTGGCCAGGATCAAGGGCAAGCTCGACGGCGCGGTGGCGTCGTCCAACGCCACCGCCGAGCGGCTCAAGAAGATCGGCGTCCCGGTGCTGGAGCTGAACGCCACCGGCGACCTGCCGCTGTACGTGGACGGCGCGGACGAGGCCACCAGGCACCTGCACCTGATCAAGGGCGGCGGCGGGGCGCTGACGCGCGAGAAGATCGTGGCCGCCGCCAGCCGAAAATTCATCTGCATCGCCGACGACTCCAAGCTCGTGGACACGCTCGGCCGGTTTCCGCTGCCGCTCGAGGTGATCCCCATGGCGCGCAGCTACGTCGCGCGCCAGCTCGTCAAGCTCGGCGGCGCGCCGGCGCTGCGGGAAAAATTCACCACCGACAACGGCAACGTCATTCTGGATGTGCACAATCTCAAGATCCTGAATCCGGTGGAGCTGGAGGAAAAGCTCGACCACATCGCGGGCGTGGTCACCAACGGCCTGTTCGCGCGCCGCCCGGCGGACGTGCTGCTGCTCGGGAGCGACCAGGGCGTAAAGCGCGTCACCTAAAGGAAGTACTGATTAGGTATGATTATTTGCCGCAAAGACGGTCGCTCCTGCGCGTCCCTGCGCCCGCGACATTCGTGCGTCCTGCACAGCACAAAGGGCGCAAAGAAAAGCACCGGATAATCAACAGAAAATTCCTTGCGGCGATATCTTCTTATTCTGAGGTTCTCTAGGGAAGCTCTGATCAAGTACCGATTCGTCATTCCGGCGCAAGCCGGAATCCAGAAAATTCATAAACTTCCTGGACCCCGGCTTTCGCCGGGGTGACTTGTTCAGAGGTTCCCTAGGACTCCACGGCCTGTCGGACGCATGAAAGATATCGCGTCACCTGTCTTCTGGATTCTGCTCTACCTGGCGCTGGTCGCGGCGCCGCTGCTGGTGTTGCTGGCGGGGCCGACGCCGGCCGGCGCCGGCCGGTGGTGGGACTTCTCGATGGCGCTCGGCTTCGCCGGCATCGCGGTCATGGGCGTGCAGTTCGCGCTCACCGCCCGCTTCCGCCGCGCGAGCGCTCCCTTCGGCATTGACATCATCTACTACTTTCATCGCTACATGGCGGTCATCGGCTTCGGCCTGCTGGCGGCCCACTACGCCGTCGTCCGCGGCGCGTATCC
>MFSY01000120.1:4686-5823 GCA_001785175.1 Candidatus Muproteobacteria bacterium RIFCSPHIGHO2_01_FULL_65_16
GGCGTCGGGATACATGAGCGCGGGGCGCACCGCGCTCGTCCTGTTCGGCCTCGTGCTCGTGACCTCGCTGTGGCGCAAGCCGCTTCGCATCGGCTACGACCGCTGGCGCGTCTGGCACGTGCTGCTCACAACCGCGGCGTTCCTGCTCGCGGTCGCGCACATCGAGGGCGTCGGCTACTACGCGCGGGGCTGGCTGTGGACCGGCTACACCCTGTTCTGGGTGTTCCTGGTCGTCTACGTCCGTCTGCTCCGGCCCTGGCGCATGCTGAACGAGCCCTACCGTGTCGTCGGGGTCCGTCCCGAGCGCGGCCAGGCGTGGACAGTGACGCTGGACCCGGACGGTCATCCGGGACTGCGCTTCGCGCCGGGCCAGTTCGCCTGGCTCACACTGCGCGGCTCGCCGTTTCGCTTCGGGGAGCATCCGTTCTCGATCTCCTCCAGCGCCGCGCGCAGCCCCCGGCTCGAGTTCACCATCAAGGAACTCGGTGACTTCACCCGCACCATAAAAGACATACGGCCGGGAGAAACGGCCTATGTGGACGGACCCTACGGCGTGTTCAGCGTTGATCGTTATCCGCGCGCGCCCGGGTTCGTGTTCGTCAGCGGCGGCGTCGGCATCGCCCCCGTCATGGGCATGCTGCGCACCCTGGCCGACCGGCGCGACGCGCGCCCACTGCTCCTCGTCTGCGCCAACGCGCGCTGGGAGGACGTGATCTACCGCGAGGAGCTGGAATCCCTGCGCCCGCGCCTCGACCTCACGCTTATCCATGTGCTGCAGGAGCCGCCGCCGGGCTGGGCCGGCGAGCACGGATTTGTCACCGGCGCCCTGCTCCAGCGCGTCCTGCCGGCGAACCGCGCCGAGCTCGAGTATTTCCTGTGCGGACCCAGGCCCATGAGCGAAACGGCGCAGCAGGCGCTGCACGCCATGCGCGTGCCGCTGGCGCGGGTGCACTTCGAACTGTTCGACATGGTATAGGCGCATGCGGGAACGGCTGGCACGGGGGGTGGCGTTTCTCGCGGCGGCGCTGCTGGTGCTGCTGGCGCTCGCGTTCGCCCGGGTCCAGAACCCCGCCCCCCGCGCGCCGGGCGCCGGCGCCGCTGCCGTGCCCGCCGACATGCGGCTGGTGCTGGTGGAGG
>MFSY01000120.1:5850-7719 GCA_001785175.1 Candidatus Muproteobacteria bacterium RIFCSPHIGHO2_01_FULL_65_16
TGCCGGCTGGCGTCCTGCGCGCGAAGCAGGCGTACCGGAAGCTTCCGCGCCGCGATCTCGACGCCCTGGTCGCATTCCTGGAAACGCTGCGGAACTGAGCGGCGGGCATCACCTGTCGGGCGCGCGGCGGCGCGGCCCACACATTTTTGAGCCAGGTCAATGCAAATAATCTCCGCCGTGGCATATTGTCATCGCGTTAATCGAGAAACACCCCCTCCGTCACCCGCCCGGCCGAGAACAGCCGGCCCACGCGCGCAAATCAGGACACCGCCGGGCCATGCCCAGGAAAAGCACATTCATCGTCGCACCGTCACCGCTCGACGCCTACTCGCCGGCGCAGATCGCGGCGCGGGTCGAGCATGTCGGCGTGACCAAGGCGCTACTCCCGACCGGGCCGACCATAGCTCTCGGCGCGCTCGCCGGCGCCTTCATCGCCCTCGGCGCCATGCTCTTCACCCTGGTCATGACGCAGGCCGGCGGCGGCTTCGGGCTGATGCAGCTGCTCGGCGGGGTCGCCTTCTCCCTCGGACCGATCCTCGTGGTCGTGGGCGGCGCCGAGCTGTTCACCGGCAACAACCTGATCGTCATGGCCTGGGCGCACCGGAAGATCACCACCCGCGCGCTGCTGCGCAACTGGACGCTGGTGTATCTCGCAAATTTCATGGGCGCACTGGTCCTCGTTGCGCTGTCGTTTCTCTCCGGCCATCTCGCGCTCGGCGACCACGCCGTGGGCGCGCACGCGCTCGAGATCGCGCTGGCAAAGGTGAACCTGCCGTTTTGGGAGGCGTTCTTTCGCGGCGTGTTGTGCAACGTCCTGCTGTGTCTGGCGGTGTGGCTGTGCTACGCGGCGCACGACGTGGCGAGCAAGATCCTCGCCATCATGTTCCCGATCTCGGCCTTCGCCGCGCTCGGCTTCGAACACAGCGTCGCCAACATGTATATGATCCCGATCGGCATCCTGGCCGCGGCCGATCCCGCGATCGTCGCGGTCGCGGGCGCAGCCCCCGACGCCCTCGCGGGCCTGAGCCTCGCGGGCTTCGGGCGCAACCTGCTGCCGGTCACGCTCGGGAACGTCGTCGGCGGCGGGGTGCTAGTGGCGCTGGTTTACTACATCATCTATCTGCGCGAGCGCTAGGCGGACGCGGGGGCATACAGCCAGCCGCGCCGCACCGCCCACTTCTCGATCTCCACGGCGACGAACACGAGCGACGATATTGCCAGGCAGTAAACGAGCTCGCCCGCCGTCAGCGGCGCGGTCTTGAAGATCGCGTTCAGCCACGGGACATAGATGAGCGCGAGCTGCAGCAGGAAGGTCAGCACCACGGCCCCCAGCAGCGGCAGGTTGGTGCCGATCCCCTGCCGCAGCAGCGACTCGCGCTCGGAGCGGATCGCCAGCACATGGAACATCTGCGCCAGCGTCAGCACCGTGAACACCATGGTCTGCCAGTGGGCGTCGCCCGCGCGAATCGCCCACGCCTGCGTGACGAGGCAGAGCGCCGTGATCAACCCGCCGACCCAGAGAATATGCTGCCAGATCCCGTGCGCGAACAGGTTTTCCCGCGGCGGGCGCGGCGGGCGCTGCATGATGCCCTGCTCCTCGTGCTCCACGGCCAGCGCCAGCCCCGGCAAGCCGTCGGTCACCAGATTCACCCACAAGATATGGATCGGCAACAGCGGGATCGGCAGGCCCAGGAACGGCGCCAGGAGCAGCGTGCCGATCTCCCCGGAGTTGCCGGTCATGACGAAGCGCACGAACTTGCGGATGTTGTCGAAGATGCGCCGGCCCTCGCGCACCGCCGCCACGATGCTCGCGAAGTTGTCATCGAGCAGGATCATGTGCCCGGCCTCTTTCGCCACGTCGGTGCCGGT
>MFSY01000121.1:0-2154 GCA_001785175.1 Candidatus Muproteobacteria bacterium RIFCSPHIGHO2_01_FULL_65_16
CCACTTTTGTTTTATGGGACAAGAGTTTACGCGCGGCATGCGGGCGGATCTGCGCCGGTTGCTGGAGCCGGGGGCGCAGGCCCTGGGCTTCGAGCTGGTGGACGTGGAGCTTGCCGGCGGCGGCCGACGCGCCACGCTGCGGGTGTATATTGACGGCCCCAAGGGGGTGACGGTGGACGACTGCGCCCGGGTGAGCCGTCAGCTTTCGGCCATCCTCGACGTCGAGGATCCGTTGCCGGGGAGCTATATGCTGGAGGTTTCCTCGCCCGGCCTCGACCGGCCGCTGGTGACGCCGGAGGATTTCCGGCGCCACCTCGGCGCGACCGTCAAGGTGCGCGTGTCCCCGCCGGTGGCGGGGCGCAGGAATTTCACCGGGCTGCTCCTCGAGGTCGCCGACGATCATGTGGCGCTGGACGTGGACAAAGAACGGTTTGATCTGGCGTTCGCCGATATTGACCGGGCGCGGCTTGTGCCCAAGCTCTGACAGGTTGCCGAGAAATGCGTTTTCAGCAACCTGCCGGCGCCGGAATGGAGATACTTTGAGATGATGGGTAGCGAGATATTAATGGTGGTGGACGCGGTGTCGCGCGAGAAGGGCGTGGCCAAGGAGGTCATTTTCCAGGCCCTGGAGGCGGCGCTCGCGACCGCGACGCGCAAGCGCCACAAGGGCGACATTGACGCGCGCGTCGCGATCAACCGCGACACCGGCGCCTACGACACCTTCCGCCGCTGGGAGGCGATACCGGACGAGACCGAGGTGGTCGAGTTTCCGGACCGCCAGATCAAGCTCTCCGAGGCGCGCGCGCGCAAGGCGGACATCCAGGTCGGCGAGTTCATCGAGGAGCCGCTGGAGCCGGTCGAGTTCGGGCGCATCGCGGCGCAGGCGGCCAAGCAGGTCATCATGCAGAAGGTGCGCGAGGCCGAGCGCGAGCAGGTCGTGAAGCTGTACGAGGAGCGCAAGGGCGAGATGGTCACGGGCGTGGTCAAGCGCATGGAGCGCGGCGACGTGATCGTGGACCTCGGCAACGCCGAGGCGCTGCTGTCGAAGACGGCGATGATCCCGCGCGAGGGGTTGCGCCCCGGCGACCGCATCCGCGCGCTGCTCGAGGACGTCAAATCCATCCCGCGCGGCCCGCAGCTGTTTCTCTCGCGCACGAGCCCCAAGCTCCTGGCCGAGCTGTTCAAGCTCGAGGTGCCCGAGGCCGGCGAGGGGCTGATCGTGATCCACGGCGCGGCGCGCGACCCCGGGTTGCGCGCCAAGATCGCCGTGAGCTCGACCGACCCGCGCATTGATCCGATCGGCGCGTGCGTGGGCATGCGCGGCTCGCGCGTGCAGAGCGTCTCGAACGAGCTCGCCGGCGAGCGCGTGGACATCATCCAGTGGTCGGACAACCCGGCGCAGTTCGTGATCAACGCGCTCGCGCCGGCCGAGGTGCGGTCCATCGTCGTGGACGAGGAGCTGCACAGCATGGACGTGATGGTGGACGAGAAGCAACTGTCGCAGTCCATCGGACGCGGCGGGCAGAACGTGCGCCTGGCCGGCGAGCTTACCGGCTGGGAGCTCAACATCATGACCGAGGAGGCGGCCACCGAGAAGGGCGCGCAGGAGGCGAGCAAGGCCACGATGCTTTTCATGGAGAGCCTCGCCGTGGACGAGAACGTCGCCACGGTCCTGGTGCAGGAGGGCTTCTCGAGCCTGGAGGAGATCGCCTACGTGCCGAAGCAGGAGTTGCTCGCGGTCGAGGAATTCGACGAGGGGCTGGTCGAGGAGCTGCGCAACCGCGCGCGCGACGCGCTGCTCACGCGCGCCATCGCCCAGGAGGAGAAGATCAACCTGGCCGAGCCGGCCAAGGATCTGCTCGAGATGGCGGGCATGGACGAGACCACCGCGCGCATGTTGGCGAGCCACGGCATCAAGAGCATGGAGGAGCTGGCGGAGCAGGCGGTTGACGACCTGCTCGGGTTCGAGGGCATGACCGAGGAACGCGCCCGGGAGCTCATCATGACCGCGCGCGCCCCGTGGTTCGAGAACCGCGAAGGGGCCTGATCGAAGCAGAGGATATATGGCGCTCACCACCATCAAGGGTTTCGCGGAGCAGATCGGGGTCCCACCCGAGACGCTGCTGCGCCAACTGCTCGCGGCGGGAATCGCCG
>MFSY01000121.1:2174-2365 GCA_001785175.1 Candidatus Muproteobacteria bacterium RIFCSPHIGHO2_01_FULL_65_16
CTGAGCGAGGAGGAAAAAGAGAAGCTGTTCCGGTTCCTGCGCGCCAGCCACGGCGCGGAGGAGGAAGGCGCGGCCAAAAAGAAGATCACGCTCAAGCGCAAATCCACGAGCCAGGTCACTCAGAGCTCACGCATCGGTGGTACCCGCACCGTCCAGGTCGAGGTGCGCAAGAAGCGCACCTTCGTCAAGCG
>MFSY01000121.1:2426-2832 GCA_001785175.1 Candidatus Muproteobacteria bacterium RIFCSPHIGHO2_01_FULL_65_16
CGGCCAGGCCCGCGCCCGCCAAGGAGGCCAAGAAGCCGCCCAAGGAGAAGCACAAGAAGGACAGGCTCGAGAAGATCCAGGAACGCGAGCGCGGCGAGCTGCACATCGCGGAAGGCAAGAAGCTGCGGAAGAAGTTCAAGCCGGTCGCCAAGAAGACGGTCGTGACCAGCATGTCCGGCCAGCACGTGTTCGAAAAGCCGACCCAGCCGATCGTGCACGAGGTGGCGCTGCCCGAGACCATCACGGTGGCGGAGCTGGCGCAGAAGATGTCGGTGAAGGCGGCCGAGGTAATCAAGGTGCTGATGCAGCTCGGCACCATGGTGACCATCAATCAGGTGCTCGACCGCGACACGGCCACGGTCGTGGTCGGGGAGATGGGCCATGTGGTCCGGGAGGCCAGGCCCGA
>MFSY01000121.1:2880-8231 GCA_001785175.1 Candidatus Muproteobacteria bacterium RIFCSPHIGHO2_01_FULL_65_16
CGAGGGGCGTCGTCACCTTCCTCGACACGCCGGGCCACGAGGCGTTCACGGCCATGCGCGCGCGCGGCGCCAAGGCGACCGACCTCGTGATCCTGGTCGTGGCCGCCGACGACGGCGTCATGCCGCAGACGGTCGAGGCGGTCCATCACGCGCGCAACGCCAAGGTCCCGATCGTGGTGGCGGTGAACAAATGCGACAAACCCGAGGCGCAGCCCGACCGCGTGCGCCAGGAGCTGACCAAGCACGAGGTCGTGGCCGAGGAATGGGGCGGCAACGAGATATTCGTGAACGTCTCGGCCAAGACCGGCGCGGGTATAGACAAGCTGCTCGAATCCGTGCTGCTGCAGGCCGAGGTGCTGGAGCTCAAGGCGGTCAAGACCGAGCCGGCCGCGGGGCTGGTGGTCGAGGCGCGCCTCGACAAGGGCCGCGGCCCGGTGGCCACGGTGCTGGTGCAGCGCGGCACGCTCAACAAGGGGGACGTCGTCCTCGCCGGGCGCGAGTTCGGGCGCGTGCGCGCCATGCTGGACGAGAACGGCCGGCCGGTGAAAGAGGCCGGGCCCTCGATCCCGGTCGAGGTCCAGGGCCTGTCCGGCGTGCCGAGCGCCGGCGACGAGGTGATCGTGGTCGAGTCCGAGCGCAAGGCGCGCGAGATCGCGCTCTACCGCCAGGGCAAGTTCAAGGACGTGCAGCTCGCCGCCAGGTCGGCCAAGCTCACCAACGTGTTCGAGCAACTGAAGGAGGCCGAGGGCGTCAAGACCTTGAATCTCATCATCAAGGCGGACGTGCATGGCTCGGTCGAGGCGCTCACCGCGGCGCTGGAGAAGCTCTCCACCGAGGAGGTCAAGGTCAAGGTGGTGCACGGCATGGTCGGCGGCATCACCGAATCGGACGTGAATCTCGCGGTCGCCTCGAACGCCGTCATCATCGGCTTCAACGTGCGCGCCGACGGCACCGCGCGGCGGCTGATCGAAACCCACGGCGTGGACGTGCACTACTACAACGTCATCTACGACGCGGTGAACGAGGTCAAGGCCGCGATGGGCGGAATGCTCAAGCCGCAGGTCAAGGAGCAGTTCCTGGGCCTGGCCGAGGTGCGCCAGGTGTTCCGCGCGCCCAAGATCGGCACCGTCGCCGGCTGCTACGTGGTCGAGGGCGCGGTGCGACGCAACCGGCCGATCCGCGTGCTGCGCGACAACGTCGTGATCTTCGAGGGCGAGCTCGAATCGTTGCGCCGCTTCAAGGAGGACGCCGGCGAGGTCAAGGCCGGGATCGAGTGCGGCATCGCGGTGAAGAACTACGACGACGTCAAGGTCGGCGACCAGATCGAGGTGTTCGAGCGGGTCGAGGTTGCGAGAACACTATAACCCGAGCAGCAAGTGGAAAGTAGCAAGTAGCAAGAAAAACTGCACAAGCTTCTTTCCTCTTGCTACTTGTTACTTGCAACTTGCCACTGATGGTTAAAGATTCGAATCGCCCGCGGCGCGTGGCCGAGCTTATAAAGCGCGAGCTGGCCGCGATCATACCGCGCGAGCTGGACGACCACTTCGCCCACAAGATCACGCTCACCGGCGCCGAGGTGTCGCCGGATCTGTCGTCGGCGCGGATCTATTTCTCGCTTCTCGCCGGCTCCGCCGAGGCCGTGCCGGCCGCCGCCGCGCTCAACCACGCGGCGGCGTTCCTGCGCCGCGCGCTGGGAAAACGGGTCGGCCTGAGACGCGGAGCGCCCGAACTGCGTTTCGTCTTCGACGAGTCGCTCGAGCGCGGCGATCATATGGATCGCCTGATCGAGCGCGCCCTGACCGAAGACCGCGGGCACAAGGGCGATTGAGCGGGGATCGGCGTGAGCAGAAAATGCCTGTCGGTGGACGGACTGCTGCTGCTGGACAAGCCGCAGGGCATGACCTCGAACCAGGCCCTGCAGGCGGCGAAGCGCCTGCTGAACGCCTGCAAGGGCGGCCACACCGGGAGCCTCGACCCCATCGCCACCGGCCTGCTGCCGCTCACCTTCGGTGAGGCGACCAAGGTATCGCGGTTTCTGTTCGACGCCGACAAGCGCTACTGGACGGTGTTCCGCCTCGGGGTCAGCACCGCCACCTACGACGCCGAAGGCGAGGTGACCGCGACGCGGGATGTGGCCGTGACGCGCGGCCAGGTCGAGCGCGCGCTCAAGCCTTTCAGCGGCGAGATCGAGCAGGTGCCGCCGATGTATTCCGCCATCAAGCGCGAGGGCCGGGCGCTTTACCATCTCGCGCGCGCGGGGGTGGAGGTCGAGCGCGCGCCCAGGAAGGTGCGGATCCACGAGATCCGCCTGTTGGGCCTGGAGCGCGACCGGCTGGAGCTCGAGATCGCCTGTTCCAAGGGGACATATATCAGAAGCCTCGCGCACGATCTGGGCGCGGCCCTCGGCTGCGGCGCCCATGTGGCCGAGCTGCGCCGCACCGCGGTCGGCGATCTCGGCATCGAGCAGGCCGTGCGTCTCGATACACTCGGGCAGCAGCCGACCCAGGAGGCGCGCGAGAGATTGCTGCTGCCGATGGACGCGATGCTGCGCGGCATGCCCGACGTCCACCTCACCCCGCTCGCGGCGCATTACCTGCGCCAGGGCCAGCCGGTCTCGATGCAGCACGGGCGCGCGCCCGGTTGGGTGCGGATTTACGAGGGGGAGGACCGCTTCCTCGGCATGGGCCAGGTGCTGGACGACGGGCGGGTGGCGCCGCGGCGGCTGGTGGCCGGCGCCCGTAAACTCTGACTTTTCCGGTAGAAATCGGTTGAGATGCGGGAGACCCGCGGGTAGAATACGCGCCCTCAAAAGGCGACGTCCGCGAAACTTTTTCAGTATTGTGCGAGGTAGCAAACGATGGCCTTGACCGTCGAAAAGAAAGCGAAAATCATGCAGGACTACCAGACCCACGATGGCGACACCGGATCGCCCGAGGTGCAGGTGGCGCTGCTGTCGGCCCAGATAGACGAGTTGTCCGGCCATTTCCAGGGCCATCCCAAGGACCATCACTCACGTATGGGCCTGCTCAAGATGGTCAACCAGCGGCGTCAGTTGCTTGAATACCTGAAGAAGACCGACGGCGACCGCTACCGCGCGCTGATCGAACGGCTCGGCCTGCGCAAGTAAACACGACTGAGGTAAACACATTGGCTAAGATCACCAAGACCATCCAGTATGGCCGGCACACGCTGACGCTCGAAACCGGAGAGGTCGCGCGCCAGGCCAGCGGCGCCTGTCTCGCCAGCATGGGCGACACCGTCGTCCTCGCCACCGTGGTGGCGCTGAAAGAGCCCACGCCCGGGCGGGATTTTTTCCCGCTCACGGTTGATTACCAGGAACGCACCTACGCCGCGGGACGCATCCCGGGCGGATTCTTCCGGCGCGAGGGCCGGCCCTCCGAGAAGGAAATCCTCACCTCCCGCCTCATAGATCGCCCCGTCCGCCCGCTGTTCCCCGAAGGGTTCGCCAACGAAGTCCAGGTCATCGCCACCGTGCTGTCCATGGATCCGGACATTGATCCGGACATCGTCGCCATGATCGGCGCCTCGGCGGCGCTGACGCTCTCCGGCGTGCCGTTCAACGGGCCCATCGGCGCGGCGCGCGTCGGCTACCAGGACGGCAAGTATCTGCTCAATCCCGGCAACAAGGAGCTCGTGGAATCCCAGCTCAATCTCGTGGTCGCCGGCACCGAGAAGGCGGTGCTGATGGTCGAATCCGAGGCCGAGGAGCTGCCGGAGGAGGCCATGCTGGGCGCGGTGATGTTCGGCCACGAACAGATGCGCGCCGTGATCCAGGCGATCCGCGACCTCGCGCGCGAGGCCGGCGCCCAGGCCTGGGCGTGGCAGGCGCCGGGCGAGGACGGCGGCCTGAAGAACGCGTTGCAGGGCGAGTTCGGCCCGCAAATCGCCGAGGCCTACCGCATCAAGGAGAAGGCCGCGCGCCAGAACCGCATGGCCGAGATCCGCGAGCAGGCGGTCGGCAAGCACGCGGCCGAGGGCAGCCCCGAGGGCACGAAGGAAAAGGTGCTCAAGATCGTGGGCGACATCGAATACCGCAACGTGCGCGACCGCATCCTCGCGGGCGAGGCGCGCATTGACGGGCGCGACACGCGCACCGTGCGCCCGATCACCGTCGCCACCTCCGTGCTGCCGCGCACCCACGGGAGCGCGCTCTTCACCCGCGGCGAGACCCAGGCGCTGGTGGTGACCACGCTCGGCACCGGGCGCGACGCGCAGATCATTGACGCCCTGGAGGGCGAGCGCAAAGAACCGTTCATGCTGCACTACAATTTCCCGCCGTTCTCGGTCGGCGAGGTCGGGCGCGTCGGCAGCCCCAAGCGGCGCGAGATCGGCCACGGCCGGCTCGCCAAGCGCGCCCTCATCGCCGTGCTGCCGGACATGGCGGCCTATCCCTATGTGCTGCGCATCGTGTCCGAGATCACCGAGTCCAACGGCTCGAGCTCCATGGCCACGGTCTGCGGCGCGAGCCTCGCGCTCATGGACGCCGGCGTGCCGGTCAAGGCGCCGGTGGCCGGCGTCGCCATGGGCCTGATCCTGGAGGGCAGCCGCTTCGCCGTGCTCACCGACATCATCGGCGACGAGGACCATCTCGGCGACATGGACTTCAAGGTCGCGGGCACGGCCACGGGCGTGACCGCGTTGCAGATGGACATCAAGATCGAGGGCATCAACAAGGAGATCATGGAGACCGCCCTCAAGCAGGCCAAAGAAGGCCGGCTGCATATTCTCAAGATCATGAATCAGGCGCTCGCGGCGCCGCGCGCGGAACTGTCCGAGTACGCGCCGCGCATCATCAGCTTCAAGATCAACCCCGAGCGCATCCGCGACGTCATCGGCAAGGGCGGCACGACCATCCGCGCGCTCACCGAGGAGACCGGCTGCACCATTGATGTCGAGGACGACGGCACGATCAAGGTCGCCTCGGCCGACAACAACGCGGCCCAGGAGGCGCGCCGGCGCATCGAGCAGCTCACCGCCGATGTCTTGGTCGGCATGATCTACGAGGGCAAGGTCGCCAAGCTCATGGACTTCGGCGCCTTCGTCACCATCCTGCCGGGCAAGGACGGGCTGGTGCACATCTCGCAGATCTCGCACGAGCGCGTCGAGAACGTCTCCGACAAGCTGCGCGAGGGCGAGGTCGTCAAGGTCAAGGTGCTCGAAGTGGACAAGCAGGGCCGGATCCGCCTGAGCATGAAGGCCATCGAGCAGCACACGGCGTAGGCGCACGCGCCGCAACCGGAACGCAAAGGGGCCGCTCGGCCCCTTTTGTTTTTCCAAGAGCCAGGATTTACATGTTGTTCCAGCTGTTTGTTGAAAAAGTCCTTCCATGG
>MFSY01000121.1:8346-8448 GCA_001785175.1 Candidatus Muproteobacteria bacterium RIFCSPHIGHO2_01_FULL_65_16
TGCATGCAGGAACGGCTTGTGGTTATAGTGTCTCGGCTGACGGCAGCACGGGGGCGTGATTGAAAGCTGCGCGCATAATCATTGTCCTTGTAAGCATTACCG
>MFSY01000122.1:0-189 GCA_001785175.1 Candidatus Muproteobacteria bacterium RIFCSPHIGHO2_01_FULL_65_16
GCGCGCGGCGGTGAAGATCGTGGACGACCGCGGTATCGAAAGCCTAAAGATCATCCCGATCGAGTAGAGACGGCTCCTATCGTGGCAGAGGAAGCGGCGTATCTTTTTCTCGACGAATCCGGCGATCACTCGCTGGACAAAATTGACATGCAGTATCCGATATTCGTGCTCGGTGGCGCACTTATTGCC
>MFSY01000122.1:342-8324 GCA_001785175.1 Candidatus Muproteobacteria bacterium RIFCSPHIGHO2_01_FULL_65_16
AAGGGGCTTAACGCATCCATGACCAGCCTGCCGTATCAGGCGCTTGGGTGCGTGATTCAAAAGGACAAGCATCTCAGCCGGTATGGTGTGGCGGCGCTTGATCCCTATCATCTGTCGTTGCACATCGTTGCAGAGCGCGCCTACTTCGCCATGGGCAGGAAAGGCAAACTGCACATAGTGGCTGAAAGCCGGGAACCGACGCTGGATCGTATGCTGGAGGTGGCCTTTTTGGAACTCAAGATTGGCGGAACGTCCTTCATCCCGGCTGCGGAAATCAACCGACTGGGTATTGAGCTCCATATCCGCGACAAGAAAAAGAACATCGCCGGGTTGCAAATCGCGGATTTGCTCGTTTCGCCGATGGGGCGTTACGTACTCGGGAAACGAATGCACGCCGATTGGGACGTTATCACGTCAAAACTCTATCGGTACCGGGGGAAATGGGAAGGCGCCGGGCTTGTGGTGCTCCCAAAATGAAAGAGGGCCAAGACCCGCTACGCAGTTCCCAGCCCATGATCGAACTATGGGCCCGGAGTGCGAACTTGTCAAGATCTTGTCAAGAGACCTGATAAGACAATTCACGACTTCGGGACGCCGTCTGCATAAGAAATGACCATAGATCGCCTCATTGTCAATACTCCCTACAAGGAGCCGCGTCAGCACTGGGGTTACCAGCGCGAGACGCGCACCTTCCGGCTAGAGGACGGCCGCCGGGCGGCCGGTTATGTGGTGGCCTCTCCGGATTCAAGGGCGTTCGACGATCCCGGCATTTTCGTCGAGATTCCATTGGTAAATCAAATTCGCCCGCGCGTGAAGGCGTGGCGCGAGGCGGGCTATCCGGGCGTCACCAGCATCACGAAACGCCTGTTGGAACATTGGTACGACCCGGAAGAATTCAACCGGCGTCGGTTCTTTTTCTGTCAGCTTGAAGCAATCGAAACGCTGATCTGGCTTACCGAAGCGCCGGCGGCGGATAAGGTGGGTATCGAGATTCCTTCCGACGGCGGACCGTTTCAGCGGCTATGCACCAAGCTCGCCACCGGCGGTGGCAAGACTCTTGTCATGGCGATGCTGATCGCCTGGCAGATTTTGAACAAAGTCGCCTACGCCCAGGACGCGAGATTCTCCAAAAGCGTTTTGATCATCGCCCCCGGGCTGACGGTAAAAAGCCGCCTCGCCGTTCTCGATCCAAACAATCCTGCCAACTACTACCAAGGTTTTTCAATCGTCCCGGTTGCCCTCCTGGAATCGTTGCGGCAGGGGCGTGTGCTCATTCATAACTGGCACACACTGGGTTGGGAAACGGAAGAGAAACTTGCGAAGAAACGCAGTGTGGACAAGCGCGGCGCAAAGAGTGACGAGGCTTACGTTCGGGAGGTTTTGGGCGAGTTGTCGAACACCAAGAATTTGCTCGTCATCAACGACGAGGCCCATCACGCATGGCGCATTCCGGCGGATACGGCGCTGCAAGGCGTATCGAGGGATGACATCGAGGAAGCGACGAAATGGGTGGGCGGTCTCGACCGTATCCATCGCGCGCGTGGCGTATTGAGTTGCTATGATTTTTCCGCCACGCCGTTTATCCCATCGGGTCACCGGGCGGCAGACGAGGCCCTGTTCGGCTGGATCGTAAGCGACTTCGGTTTGAACGATGCCATCGAATCCGGTCTCGTCAAGACCCCGCGCGTGGTTGTGCGCGATGACGCGGTGCCGGACGCGCGCACCTACAAGTCACGTTTGTATCACCTCTACAACGACCGCGAAGTGAAGGACGACCTGAACCGGAGGGCCGAGCCACAAGAACCGTTACCCGATCTGGTAACGAATGCTTACCACTTGCTCGGCTACGATTGGCGTTCGACCGCCGAAACCTGGCAACAGGCCGGTGCAAAGACGCCGCCGGTAATGATTACCGTTGCCAACCGGACGGAAACAGCGGCGCGGGTCAAATACGCCTTCGATCATCGCCGGATTCAGATTCCGGAGTTGTGCGACCCGGATCGCGCGCTGCACATCGATTCAAAAGTATTGGACGAGGCGGAGGCTCAAGATGAGCCGGTTGAAACCGTGGCCGTGTCGGCCGAAAGCGAGAATGAAGGTGACGAGGCGGCAACGCCAAAGCTGACCAAGAAACAGCAGGCGGAGCGGCTGCGACAGCTTGTAGATACCGTGGGTCAAATCGGCAAGCCTGGCGAAACAATCCAAAACGTGATTTCCGTCGGAATGCTGTCCGAAGGGTGGGACGCCAAGACGGTAACGCATATCATGGGTCTGCGCGCCTTTACCAGCCAGTTGCTATGTGAACAGGTCATCGGCCGTGGTCTAAGACGAACCGCCTACGAGGTTAACCCGGACACCGGGCTATTCGAGGCTGAATACGTGAACGTCTTTGGCGTGCCGTTCTCGTTCCTCCCCCATGAAGGGGAGGCCGTGGTAACGCCTACCCCGCCAAAAACACGCATAGAGCCGGTGCCGGACAAAATGCGGTTCGAGATTCGCTGGCCGAATGTGATTCGGATCGATCATGTTTATCGGCCGAACCTCTCACTGGACCAAAGCAAGATCGTGCCGCTTGAGCTTTCTGCCGCGGACACCATTCGTCTCGCGGCGCTCGCGCCCGTGGTCGAGGGCAGACCGGATGTCACCAAGATTTCCTCGATTGAATTGGACAAGCTGGCGCGGGAATTCCGCACTCAGCGAATTGTGTTCGAGACGGCGCGCGACATATTCTCGCAAATGCAGCCCAATTGGGCCGGCAGCCGTGAGTTCTTGTTGGCGCAGATTGTGCGTCTGGTCGAGCAATTCATTACTTCTGACCGGATTCGCATCAAGCCAGCACTGTTCGAGCAGGATGACTTGAAACGGCGCCTGCTGATTACGCTGAACATGACCAAGGTCGTGCAGCATATTTGGGAGGCTATTCGCTTCGAGAATACGGAGGGATTGGAACCGGTGTTTGACTCCTCCCGGCCCATCCGTTCCACGGGAGACATGGCCCCGTGGTATACAAGCAAGCCTTGCGAGTTCACGCTGAAGTCTCACATCAACTTCTGTGTGATGGACAGCACTTGGGAGTCGTCCGAAGCGTTTGCCATTGACCAACATCCCGCGGTGGATGCCTGGGCCAAGAACGATCATTTAGGCTTCGATGTGTTCTACGTCTTTCGTGGTGTCGTGAGGAAATACCGGCCGGATTTTCTTATTCGACTCTCCAACGGTGATAACTTCATTCTAGAAACCAAAGGCAAAGATACGGACCAAGATAAGACTAAGCGACGGTTCCTAGACGAATGGGTGCGGGCCGTAAATGAGCATGGAGGATTCGGCAAGTGGCGCTGGGATGTGTCGCTTGATCCAGCCGATGTGGCTGATGTTATCGCGCGCCATACCACCCCAAGCTTAGAGCGTGTGTAACGCTTTGCGTGAGAATTGTGTGCGTCATGACGATTAACCGCATGGTGGCGAGCGAAGCGAGCCACGATGCGCTTTCACCCGAAAGGGGGTCTGCCGGAGCACCCGCCTGCGCCTGTCTGCGTGCATCGCACAGGCAGGCGCCGCACGCGTTGTTATTCACATAAAAAATGCCTTTTCTCTGCGTCTCTGCGGTGAAAATTATGCTTTCAGCGATTTTTCGAGGTTCCCTAACAGGTTGCTGAAAAACTCGTTTTTCAGCAACCTGCTAACAAAAAAGAAATCAACCGCCAGGACGCCAGGAACGCCAGTCCGGCTGGCTTTACAGTCGCCGTCGCTCGGCTATCCTTTTGAAACTGCCTTCCTGGCTCACCGGGACCATTTGAGCTTCTTCGAATAATGGGCGTTTACGCGGTCATCAAAACCGGCGGAAAGCAATACCGCGTTGCGCCCGGCGACATCGTCAAGGTCGAGAAACTCGCGCTCGCGCCGGGTGCGACGGTGGAGATCAGCGACGTCTTCCTGCTGGTCAACGATGGCGCCGTAACCGCCGGCAATCCGGCCATCCCCAATGCCCGGGTGACAGCGGAGGTGATCGAGGAGGGTCGTGACCGGAAGGTCCTGGTATTCAAGATACGGCGCCGCAAGAACTATCGCAGGACGATCGGCCATCGCCAGCATTTCACGTTGCTGAAAATCAGCGAGATCGCGCACGGCGACGCGGTCTACCGGCCGCAGGCGGGCCGCCCGATCGCCGCTCCGCGCGCGGCCGAGGCGAGCCCGGCAGCGCGTCCCGCAAGCGCTCCCGCGGTTACGAAAGGACCGCCACTGTCGAGCCCCGCGCCGGCCGCGGCGCCGCCAAAACCGATCGGCATTCCAGGCGCGGCCCCGCCGACACAGGGCGCGCCGGCGAAATCCGCACCCCCGGCGCCGTCGGGATCCGTTGAGCCTCCAAAGAAACCGTCGCCGACCAGCCATGCGCCCGCCGCGCCGGTCGCGAGCACTCCTTCTCCACCACCGCGCCCCGCGATTCCCGAGCACCGAGTGGATGCCCGGACGCCGGCGTCCACACCTCCGCCGTCTCGAGCCGATGCGGTACCGACTCCAGCGTCGCCCCCGCCCGCCGCGCGCGCGGAACCGCGGCGCCGGCACGAGCCACCACCGGCGTCACTGTCGAAGACCGAAGCGCCAGCGCGTTACGACCGCCGAATCCTTGCCGTCGTCGCGCTGCTGGTGCTGCTGTTGGCTGTGATCGGGTTCATTCTTACCGGACGCGACGAACAAGTGCGGGAGGAAGCCGTTCCCGTGGCCGTGCCGCCACCGGAGCAGGCCGTCAAGCCAAGACCGGCGCCGCGGGATGCAGCGACGAAGAAGCCGGCCGCCGTTACAGCGCCATCCGCGCCGGCCCAGCCGCCCGACTGAACCGCCAACCGCCGCTAGCAGGTTGTTGAGAAACTCGTTTTTCAACAACCTATTAAGCAACACCGCGCGAGGTATCGCCGTGCTCTCTGTACAGTTCCCAACCGATTTCCGTTCGACCCAACTCATGCGCCGCGTTATCGGCCCCCTGTCAATCCTGGCGGTCGCGCTGCTCACGGCTTGCGCCACGGGCGGCGGTACGAACGCTGTCACGGGCGACGCGGCGAAAAAGGCCGGCGGCCAGGTGACCACGGCGATTCCCGCACCGGCGGCGCCGTTAAGCGTTTCGCCGTCGCCGGAAACCAAAGTCGCCAGGCCCGCGTCCGCGGCGCCGGCCAAGGGACGCTGCAAGGTCAGACCGGATTCGGTGCCGTGGGCGCACGTCAGCGGCGGTTGCCGCAACGGTTACGCGCATGGCGAGGGCCGGGCGCGAAGCGTGGATGGGTGGCGAAGCTACACCGGCATGTTCGTGGATGGCGCGTTCTCCGGGCGCGGAACCTACGAGTGGGGCAACGGCGTGCGTTACACGGGTGAGTTCCTGGACAGCCGCCGCAACGGAACCGGCACCCTGACCTATGCCGATAGCCGGAGCTACGCGGGCGAGTTCAAAGACAACGCCTATCACGGCCGAGGGACCTATACCGACGCCGACGGTTCCAGGTATCACGGTGACTTTCAGGCCGGCTATTATCACGGCCGCGGGACCTACACCTGGGCGAGCGGCGACACCTACGTCGGCGAGTTCGAGGCCAACCAGATGTCCGGCACGGGAGCCTACAGCCGACGCAACGGCGACCGCTACGTCGGTGAGTTCAGGAACAACCAGATGAACGGCCGCGGCGCCTACTCGTGGCCGAACGGCGACGAGTACGTCGGGGAATTCAGGGACGGCAAGATGCACGGCAATGGGACGTATACCCACGCCGACGGATCGAAGTACGCCGGCGAGTTCCGGGACGGCAAGAAGAACGGTCCCGGCGTGCTGACCACGCCCTCGGAAGAAATCGCCCAGCACTGGAGCGACGGCCGCAACGTCACGAACGAGTCGCGATAGGCGCGAATTGAATGCGCGTTCGCGCTTGACATGTGCCGCACATGCTCTTATGTTTGAAGCATGTCAACGATGATCCAGATTCGAAACGTACCGGCCGAGCTGCACCGCCGCCTCAAGGCGCGCGCCGCCTTGGCGGGCATGTCGCTCTCCGACTACCTCTTGAAGGAGATCCGCTGTGCGGCCGAGCGGCCGACGCTCGATGAGTTGCGCGCGCGCCTGGAGCGCCGTTCCGCGGTGACGCCCTCGGTGCCCCCGGCGCAGGCGGTGCGCGCGGAGCGCGACAGCCGTTGATTGTCCTCGATGCCTCGGCGGTTCTCGAGGTGCTTCTGCGCACGCCGGCCGCGGCCCCTCTGGAGGAACGCCTCTTCGATCCAACGCAGACGCTTCACGTCCCCCACCTGATGGATGTCGAGGTGGCGCAAGTCTTGCGCCGTTACGCCGCATCGGGAGAGGTCGAACCGGAGCGCTGTCGCATGGCGCTGACCGATCTCACGGGCTTTCCGCTGACGCGATATCCGCACGACTTCCTCCTGCCGCGCGTTTGGGAACTGCGGAACAACTTGACGGCATACGATGCCGTCTATGTCGCGCTCGCGGAGGCGCTCGATGCGCCGATGCTGACACGCGACCAACGGCTCGCGAACGCCTCCGGACACCACGCTCGGATCGAGCTCATCTGATTCTCGTGTGATCAGCGGGTCCGAGTCGTTAGAGAGAGGTAAAGGCAGTAAGGGTAAAGGGGGACGCTATGTGGCGCACCCGCTTCCGCCCCAGGAAATCCGGGGAAGCCGGCCCGCGTACCGTCGTACCCGCGCGCGTGGTAAACTCACATGACGACGATTATGGCGGCGAAAGCCGGTCCCCGCGGCGACGGAGGTTTGTGAACCCGGTCAGGTCCGGAAGGAAGCAGCCGCAGCAGGCATTCCGGGTGCCGGGGTGCGGCTGGCTTGAGCCGCCACCCATATCACACCGCTGTCTGGCCGCATATTGAACGGTTGTCCATGAGTTACCAGGTTCTGGCACGCAAGTGGCGCCCGCGCACGTTCGCCGAGCTCGTGGGGCAGGAGCACGTGGTCAAGCCGCTGGTGAACGCGCTCGACCACGACCGCCTGCACCACGCCTTTCTCTTCACCGGCACCCGCGGCGTCGGCAAGACCACGATCGCGCGCATCCTCGCCAAGTCCCTCAACTGCGAAACCGGCGTCACCTCCAAACCCTGCGGCAAGTGCACGGCGTGCGTGGAGGTGGACGAGGGGCGGTTCGTGGACCTGATCGAGGTTGACGCCGCCTCGCGCACCAAGGTGGATGACACGCGCGAGTTGCTCGACAACGTGCAGTACGCCCCGACGCGCGGGCGCTACAAGGTGTACCTGATTGACGAGGTGCACATGCTCTCCGGCCACAGCTTCAACGCGCTGCTCAAGACGCTGGAGGAGCCGCCGCCGCACGTGAAATTCCTGCTCGCGACCACCGATCCGCAGAAACTCCCGGTCACGGTGCTGTCGCGCTGCCTGCAATTCAACCTCAAGCGCCTGGACCCGGATCAGATCGGCGGCCAGCTGCGCCGCATCCTGGACGCCGAGGGCGTCGCTTGCGACGACGCCTCGGTCGCGCTGCTCGCGCGCGCCGCCGACGGCAGCCTGCGCGACGGCCTGAGCCTGCTCGATCAGGCCATCGCCTACGGCGGCGGCAAGGTCGCGGAGCCGGAGGTGCGGGCGATGCTCGGCACGATTGACCAGGACGCCGTTGACCGCCTGTTGCGCGGCCTGGCCGCGGGCGACGCCAAGGAGTTGATCTCCGTGGTCGCCGCCGTGGCCGAGCACGGCATCGGCCTGGAGACGCTGCTGGACGAGCTGCTGTGGCAACTGCACCGCATCGCGCTGGCGCAGGCCGACGCGGCGCTCGCCGGCGACGACGCCGGGCGCGTCCTGGCGCACGCGCGCGCACTCGCGCCCGAGGACGTGCAGCTCTATTACCAGATCGGCCTGACCGGACAGCGCGACCTGCCGTATGCCCCGAATCCGCGCGTCGGCATCGAGATGACGCTGCTGCGCATGCTGGCGTTCCGGCCGGCCGAGGGCCGGCCGGAAGCAACCGA
>MFSY01000122.1:8349-15156 GCA_001785175.1 Candidatus Muproteobacteria bacterium RIFCSPHIGHO2_01_FULL_65_16
GGCCGGAAGCAACCGATCGCGCCGCCGCCGAAACGGCGGCGCCGAAGCCGTCCGGCGCCGCGACGGCGCCGCGAGTCAACGGCGGCGACTGGAGCGAGGTGGTGGCGCAGCTCAAGCTCACGGGGCTGCTGCGCGAGCTGGCGAGCAACGCCGTGCCCGAATCCGTCGCGGACGGCGCCGTGACGCTCACGCTCGACGCCGCGTGCGCGGGACTGCACAGCAAGGAGCGGGAGGAGGCGCTGCGGCGGGCGCTCGAAGAGTATTACGGTCGCGCCATCCGTCTGAAAGTCGTCATCGGGAAACCGGCGCAAGCGACGCCGGCCCAGGAAAAATCGCGCGCCCAGGACGAGCGCCAGCAGGCGGCGGTGCACGCGATCCAGAACGATCCGAACGTGCGCGCCCTGCAAGAGGGCTTCAACGCCCGGATCAACCCGGGCTCCATACGGCCCAAGTCGCAGGCGTGAGGGCGGGATGAAAGGCGGATTCGGTAATATCCTCAAGCACGCGCAGGCCATGCAGGAGAACCTGCGCAAGGCGCAGGAAGAGCTGGCCAACATCGAGGTGACGGGGTCATCCGGCGGCGGGCTGGTGAGCATCACCATGACCTGCCGCCACGATGTGCGGCGCGTGCAGGTGGATCCCGCCCTGTTGCAGGAGGACAAAGAGGTGGTGGAAGACCTGATCGCCGCCGCGGTGAATGACGCGGCGCGCAAGGCGGACAAGGCGGCGCAGGAGAGGATGGCCGGCCTCACCTCCGGCCTCAACATCCCCGGCCTGAATTTGCCGTTTTAAGATGAATGGACAGGATTAACAGGATTTTTCAGGATCAACAGGATTAAACCTAAAATGGTATTTGAACCGCCAAGGACGCCAAGATCGCCAAGAAAATCAAAACGCCATGCATGAGTTCTCTTTTCTAATCCTGTAAATCCTGCGAAATCCCGTTAATCCTGTCTATTTTGGTTTTGCTATGAACGATACCACCGCACTTGAAGCCCTGAAGCAGGCGCTGCGCCGGCTCCCCGGCGTGGGTCCGAAAAGCGCGAGCCGCATGGCGTTTCATCTGCTGGAGCGCGACCGCGACGGCGCGCGCCGGATCGTCCAGGCGCTCGCCGACGCGCTCGATCGCATAACCCACTGCAAGCGCTGCAACAACCTGAGCGAGGCGGAGCTCTGCGCCGTTTGCGCCTCGCCGCGGCGCGACCGTTCGCTGCTGTGCATCGTGGAATCGCCGTCGGACCTCGTGTCCCTGGAACAGGCCGGCGCCTACAACGGCCGGTATTTCGTGCTCATGGGCCGGCTCTCGCCGCTCGACGGCATCGGGCCGGAGGAGATCGGCATCCCGCGGCTGGAGACGCTGCTGAACGAAGGCGACGTCAAGGAGGTGGTGCTCGCCACCAACCTGACGGTGGAGGGCGAGGCCACGGCGCATTTCATCGGCGAGCTCGTGCGCGCGCGCGGCATCCGCGCCACGCGCATCGCCTACGGCGTGCCGGTGGGCGGCGAGCTGGAGTACACCGACCGCAACACGCTTGCGCGTGCGCTTGCCGGGCGGCGGGAGGCGTAAATATGAACAACAGTTGCAAGTTGCAAGTTTCAAGTTACAAGCTAAGAGCTAACGGCTATCAGCGATCAGCTAGAAAAACGCAAAACGTTCAACTTGAAACTTCAAACTTGAAACTTGAAACTGCTTTTATCCCCCCAGCAGCGCATTGATCTTCGCGGCGCAGATGAAGTCGTTCTCCGACAGTCCCTTAATGACGTGCGTGCTCAGTCGCACGGTGCAGCGACTGTAGCCGACCTCGAGATCGGGGTGATGGTCCTCGCGGTGGGCGATCCAGGCCGCCGCGTTCACGAACGCCATGGTCTCGTAGTAGTTCTTGAACTTGAACGTGCGACTGATGCCGGTGGCGGACTCATTGAGCGACCAGCCGGGCACTTGCACAAGCAGCGCCTCGGCCGCGGCGCGCGCAAGCGGCGGTGTTCCGGCTTCGCAGGGCTTGCAGGATTTCTGCCGTAGCTCCGACATCGCTACTTGAACCGGTAATAAGTGTCGTTCAGGTATTTCACCACGTCGCGCACCTCGTCCTGTGACAGGCTCTTCGGCAGTTGGTGGTTGCACACGCCGAGTTGTTCTTTCAGTTCCGCGAGCGATTCGATCCGGCGGTCCTTGCGCGTGTAGACGCCCGCGTCGTGGCAGGCGAGGCAGTTCGCCGCGTGCAGTTTTTTGCCGTGCGCGGCGTCGCCGGGGAGCAGGCCGGTTTCGGCGGCCGCAGGCACGGTGGTCAGAATGAGTACGAGGCCGAGCGTTTTGTGCATGGTTTTCTCCTGATTACGGGTTTCAGATCCGGCCCGCCAGCCGCGCGATGCGCCGGACCGCGGGCGGATGGGAATCGTAAAACGCCGAATGCAGCGGGTCGGGCGTGAGGGTGCTGGCGTTGCCTTTATAAAGCTTGCCCAGGGCGCCGATCAGATCGCGCGCGGATGCGGCGCGGGCGGCGAACTCGTCCGCCTCGTATTCATGCCGGCGCGCGGCCCAGGCCAGCAGCGGCTGCAGGAAGAACGCGAACACCGGCCCGACCAGCAGGAACAGCATCAGCGCCGCGTGCGCCGACGGCCGGGACATCCCGAGCCCGGTGTAAAACCAGGGTTGACTGATGAGCCAGCCCAGGAGCGCGAGGCCGGCGAGGCTCATGCCGGAGGAAAGCAGAAAGCGCTGGCGCACGTGACCGCGCTTGAAATGGCCGAGCTCGTGCGCCAGCACGGCGACGATCTCGCCGACGTTCAACGTCCGCAGCAGGGTGTCGAAAAACACGATGCGTTTGCTCCGGCCGAAGCCGCTGAAGTAGGCGTTGCCGCGCAGGCTGCGGCGCGAGCTGTCCATGACATAAATGCCGCGGCTGCGAAAGCCGACGCGCGCGAGCAGCGCGCGCACGCGCCGGCGGATCGGCCCCTGCTTCAGGGGCGTGAAGCGGTTGAAGAGCGGCGCGATCAGCGCCGGATAGGCCCAGACCACGAACAGGCTGAAGCCGAGCCAGAGCAGCCAGACGTGGATCCACCACCACGCCCCCGTCGCCGACATCAGCCACAGCGCGGTTATGATCACGGGCGCGCCCAGAATTCCGAGCAGCGCCGCCTTTTTGCCCAAGTCGAGGGCGAAGAGCCGGGGGGTGGTGCGGTTAAAGCCGAAGCGGCCTTCGAGCATGAACGTTTGATACGCGGCGGCCGGAATATCGAGCACGCCCATGACGAAGAAGGCGCTCAGCATGAAGGCCGCGCCGGTCGGCGTTGCGCTCAGGTCAAAACCGCGCCAGAAGCGGTCGAGCCACTCGAGCCCGCCGCCGAGGGTCCAGGCGCAGAGCAGCGCGGCGTCGAGGATGTATCCGGCCTGGGTGAAGTGCGCGCGGGCGACGGCGTAATCGGCCGCCTTTTTGTGCGCCTTAAGCGGAACCCTGCCCTTGAAGGCGGCCGGCACGGCGCCGCGGCGCGCGCGCACATGGCCGATCTGGCGCCGCTCGAGCCACAGCTGCGTCAGCAGCGTCAGGCCGAGGACCGAGAGGAAGATGAAGGTGAAAGTATTCATGCACCGGGGATGTTATCATCTTGGTTCGAGCTGCAGCAGTAACAGGCTGCCGAAAAACTCGTTTTTCGGCAGCCTGTGAGCGCCACATGGGTGAGCCGCGTAGCGGCGAACGGGCGCACAGGGAGGTGCGCCCCGGGCTTTCCCGCGGAGCAGGAAAACGCAGCGGGAAAGTGCCGCAGCGAAAATCAAACACGCAAAGTGTTTGATTTTCGGAGCGAGCCGCGGGCGTGTACCGCGGCGAAGCGAGCTGAAAAAGTCCATGGAAGGACTTTTTCAGCAACCAGTTAAATCATCCTGAGAGGATACATGCCGCAAGAACCGAACGGGGGCCGGGACAATGGCGCCCTGATCTGGATTGACCTGGAAATGACGGGGCTGAATCCGGAGACCGACCGCATCATCGAGATCGCCACGATCATCACCGACAGCGAGCTGAACGTCCTGGCGGAAGGCCCGGTGCTCGCGGTGCACCAGAGCAACGCCGTGCTTGCGGCCATGGACGACTGGAACAAGAAAACCCACGCCGGCACCGGACTGATCGAGCGCGTGCGCCTGTCGGCGCTGAGCGATGTGGATGTGGAGCGCCTGACCCTGGAGTTCGTGCGGCGCTACGTGCCGAAGAACCGGTCCCCCATGTGCGGCAACAGCATCTGCCAGGACCGGCGCTTTCTCGCGCGCCTCATGCCGGAGCTCGAGGCCTGGTTTCACTATCGCAACCTGGATGTGAGCACGGTCAAGGAACTGGCGCGCCGCTGGCGGCCGGAGCTGGCCGGCGGTTTTCAGAAGAAGAACACCCACCGCGCGCTCGACGACATCCGCGAGTCCATCGAGGAACTGCGGTTCTATCGGGAACGCTTTATTGTGAAGTAGGATGGTGCGCGGGGCTGCCGCGCGCATCGGCGTCCTCCCAGCCGGATGCGTCCAGCCATTTGACGAGCTCCGTTTCCGCCAGCGGCGGGCTGAGATAGTGGCCCTGGGCCTGGTCGCAGCCGAGTTTGCTCAACAGCTTCAGGACCTCGTCGCTTTCCACGCCCTCGGCGATGACCTTGAGCCCGAGCTTGTGCGCCAGCAGCGTCGCGGCGCGCACGATCTCCACGTCGCTGTCGTCGTTGAGCATGTTCGTCACGAACGACTTGTCGAGCTTGATCTTGTCCACCGGCAACTCCTTGAGATAACCCAGGGAGGCGTAGCCGGTGCCGAAGTCGTCAATCACCAGGGCCAGCTTCATGGCGCGCAGCCGCTCCAGGGTCTCCTTCGCGCGCGCCGGATCTATCATGATCGCGCTCTCCGTGATCTCGATCTCGAGGCGGTTGGGCGGCACGCCGGTTTTTTGCAGCAGCGCCGCGATCCGGTCGGGCAGGCGCTGGTCTTGCAGGCTGCCGGCGGAGATGTTGACGGCGACGGTGAGCGGGTGTCCGGTCTCGGCCCAGGCCGCGCACTGGCCGAGCGCCTGTTCGAGCACCCACAGCGTGGGGATGTCCATCAGGCCCATGTGCTCGGCGCGCGGGATGAAGGCGTCCGGGGCGATCAGGCCGTGCTTCGGGTGACGCCAGCGCAGCAGCGCCTCGACGGCGGTGATGTAGCCGGTGCGCAGGGTCATGATCGGCTGGTAGTGCAGCACCAGCTCGTCGTGCGCCACGGCCTGCTTGAGCTCGGCGTCGAAGGCGAAATAGCGCTGGCTGCCCTGGTCGCGGTCCACGTCGTACACGGCGTAGCCCGTGTTCTCCCGGCGCGCGCGGTGCAGCGCCACCTCGGCGCGCTGGATCAGGAGCACGGCGTCCTCGCCGTGCTGGGGGAAGAGCGCGATGCCGGCGCTCGCCTTGACGGCGATGGTGTGGCCCTCGAGCTCGAACGGCGGCTCGAGCGCCTTGTTGACCTCGCGCACCTGCTGCTTCACGTCCTTCTCGGCGATGTCGGGCGCGAGCAGGACATAGGTGTCGCCCCCGAGGCGCGCCACGGTGTGGGATCGCGGCCGCCCGCTCGCAAGGCGCGTCGCCACCTGCTGCAGGATCAGGTCGCCGCTCGGATGCCCGAAGCCCTCGTTGATGTCCTTGAAATTGTCTATGTCCAGCATCACCACGGCGAGCGGGCTGTTGTCCCGGCGCGCGGTCATGAGCGCCTGGTTGAGGCGCTCGTACAGCAGGGTGCGGTTGGGCAGGCCGGTGAGCGTGTCGTGCAGGGCCGCGTGCGCGAGCGCCGTCTCCTGCAGCTTGCGCTCGGTGATGTCGGTCATGGAGCCCGACATGCGCCGCGGCCGGCCGGCCGCGCCTTCCGCCTCGTCCCGCTGGGCGCGGCCGCGCAGCTGCACCCAGAGCATGTCGCCGGTCTCCGTGAGCAGACGGTGCTCCACGCTGAATATCCCGTCGCGCCCATGCAGATAATTTTCCAGCAGCTCCGGGGCGCGCTCGCGGTCGGCCGGATGGATATGATTGCGCCAGGTGTTGATATCGGCCGCGACCGCGGGGTCGTCGGCGCGGTAGCCGAGCATTTCCTTGAAGCGCGGCGAGTAGTACACCTCGCCGGTGTCGAGATTCCAGTCCCAGATGCCGTCGTTGGTGCCGCTCACCGCCAGGGCGAAACGCTCCTCGCTCAGGCGCCGCTCACGCTCCGCGTGCCGCGCGCGCTGCATGAGGCGGAAGGCGACGACGCTCGCGGCCGCCAGGGCGGCGAGCAGCGCCACGAGCACGTTGATGGTGAGAATCTTGCGGTTGAGCTCGGCGCCCGCGCGCCGCGCGCGCAGGCCCTCGTCCAGGTGCGCCACGGGTATGAACAGCTGCGCCCCGAAGCGCTTCTCGCCGTAGTCCCGGATCAGCGTCTGGGCCTCGTCCGAGGTCAGATAGTCCAGAAACCGCTCGGCCAGCTCCTGGCGCGCGCCGGGAACGCGCTTGCGGCTCACGACGATGGCGCTGTAGGTGTTGCGCAGGGCCGGATGGTCGCGGTAGAGCGGGACGATGTCCCGCCCGACCGTGTCGCGGTTGGCGAGATAGGAGCCCATGTTCGCGAAGGTGTAGGACTCGAATTGCGCCGCCTGCTGCAGCGTGGCGGCGGCGCCGATGTCGGTGGTCTCAAAGCCGCGCCAGCCGGTTTTCACACCGGCGAGATCGAACAGCTCCGCCATTTTTTTGTGCGTGCCGGACTGGGGCGCGGCCGCGAGAAACGGCGCCCGTTTCTCCGCCAGCCGCCGCAGCGCCGCGCCCGGATCGGCCGCGCCCGCCACGCCCGCC
>MFSY01000122.1:15177-15475 GCA_001785175.1 Candidatus Muproteobacteria bacterium RIFCSPHIGHO2_01_FULL_65_16
ATCGCCCATTCGTCGTACATGATCTCCGTGCGCAGCAGCCCGTAGCCTTCGTCGCCGAAAAGCTTCTCGCTCGGTGGGTGGTGGGTGATGACCAGATCGGCCCGTCCCTGGCGCGCCTCGGTGAGCGTCGCCAGGGCGCCGAGGACGGAGACCTCGATGCGGATGTCCGGATGCCGTGATTGGAAATCGCGCACCAGCTCCTCGACCAGGCCGGTCTCGGCCACCGTGGTGGCGGCGGCCAGGCGCAGCGTGGACTTGTCGCCCGCCGGCGCGGCGCCGAGACACAGCAGCGCCGCGC
>MFSY01000122.1:15490-32707 GCA_001785175.1 Candidatus Muproteobacteria bacterium RIFCSPHIGHO2_01_FULL_65_16
GATCGGGGGCGGAACGCCCCGCGCCGTCGTGCGGAGGTTACAAGCGTGGTCGTGCACGTTGGCTCCTGACGAGCACCGTTGCCGGTTGTTGGAGGACATCCCGCATTGTCCCCGCGGTCCTTTTGTGCCTCGATTATTGCTTCTGTTAAAAAACGAGTGTGCTACCCGTGCCCCGTTTGTGTCGAGCCGCCCTTCAGGCGGCGTGTTACTTGTGGGTGGCTGACCCACGGCAGGTGACTTTTCTTTGCACGGCCAAAGAAAAGTCACCAAAAGAAAGGCCGCCCCCCTGCCTGCCGGCAGGCAGGGGATGGCGCAACCCAACCCTGCGCTCCTCGGGCTTTGGGGCCCGCGCCGATCTTACGCGGCGTTCCTGCCGTCCCTGGCGCAGCTCTTCTGCCTTGGGGACACCCCGGCCGCGCCATCCGTGGCGCGGCGCTCGGCGGCGCGGACACACGTTAAGTGTGTCCGCGAATACCCCGCCTCGCCCCTGCGGGGCGCTTTCCCAAAGCCTTGCGGTGCGCGGGCGCGCCATACTGGGACCCGAAGTAGCTAATAGCTGTTAGCTGATAGCTGATAGCTGATCGCTGATCGCTCATTGAGCTGATCGCTGACCGCTGACCGCTGATAGCTTGTTTAGCTGATAGCTTATTGTTCTCCGCGCCTCTGCGTCTCTGCGGTGAGATCATCGTTAAGGCTGGCGTTCGAAGAAGTAGCCCGAGTACCGCAGCAGCTCGCGGCCGCCGCGGCGCTCGACCCAGGTCACGTCGCCCACGTTGCGTCCGAGCCCGAAGACATAGGCGACGTCGTCCGACAGCGGCATGAAGACCACCTGGGCCTCGCGGTCCTCCAGGCCCGAGATCCGGACCTCCATCAGCAGCCGGCCGTTCTCCATCACCAGGCGCACGTGCTCCACGTTTTCCAGATAATGCGCGTCGGGATTGATCAGGCGGTAGCTGCCGGTGCGCCGGCGCCAGGCCTCCGGCACCGTGTAGGGCGGGATTTTCTCACCGGTGACGGCGACCCCGCGGTCGCGCATCAGCAGCAGGGTGCGGCGGCCGACGCGCGCGAACTCGACCGGCGGAAACTGAATCGGCACCGAGAACAGGCCGAGGACGCGGTACTCGGCGCGGAAATCCGTTGCGCTCACCGGCACGAGCTCGATCCGGTAACCGAGAAAGCGGTAGGTGAGGCGGTTGCCGTGACGCTCGAGTTGGGCCAGTGTCCCCATCAGGCTGTAATCGCCGGCGTAGGCCTCGAGCGTGGCGGGCGGCAGCGCCACCTCCGGCCGCCGTTTTGGCGCCGGCGCCGGCGCGACGCCATCGCGTACCTGAAGCGCCAGGCGCAATATTTCCTCGGCGGTTTCATACACCACCGGACCCGCGGTGTCGGCGTTGGCGAGCACGACCACGCCCAGTCGCATCGAAGGCAGCAGCACCATCTGGCTCAGAAACGTCTTGGTGCCGCCGTTGTGCCAGGCCACGGGCCCGGCGTTTTCCACCGGAATCCCGCTCAACATCCAGCCGAGCCCGAAGCGCTGGCCGAAGTTGAGCGGCGCATCGGCGTATTGCGGCGTCAGCATGGCGGCGACGGCCTCGGGCCGGAGCAGGCGGCGGCCGTCGAGCTCGCCGCCGCGCAGCACCAGACGCATGAAGCGCGCCAGATCCTCGACGTTGCTGAACAGCCCGCCCGCCGGCGCGTCACGGATGATCACGGGCTCGGCCGGAGTCTGTTTCACGTAACCGCGGGCCAGCAACGGCCGCGTCCGCGCATCGAGCGCAAAGGATGAGTGCGCCATACCCAGCGGGTCGAGCAGCGCCTGTTGCATGTAGGCCGCGAAGTCCCGGCGCGACAGCCGCTCGAGCGCGGCGCCGGCGATATCGGGGCCGAGATTCGAGTAGTTGAAGACGGTGCGCGGCTGATAGGCGAGGTGCTCGGTCTTGAGCGCCTGCATCAGTTCGGCGAGTGACTGGTGCGAGAAAAAACCTTTGAGGTAATAGGTCGGCAGTCCGGCGTGATGCGACAGCAGCTCGCGCAGTGTCGGCGCCGGCGCCGCGCCCCAGCGCGACTGGATGGAGAATTCGGGCAGGTACCTCTGAATCGGCGCATCGAGCTGCAAGCGCCCGCGCTCGATCTCGCGCATCACCGCGGTCGCGGTCACGACCTTGCTGATGGAGCCGACCTGATAGACCGTTTGCGTGGTCGCGCGCACGCGGCGCGCAAGATCGGCATGACCGAAGCCCCGGGCCCAGATGACGCCGTGCTCGTCCACGAGCGCGACGCTCGCGCCGGGCACGCCGTGGCGGCGCAGTTGCCGCGGAATATACCACTCGAAGTAGCGCTCGAAGGCGGCGAGATCGCCGCGCCCGATCAGCTCCGGTCGCGGCGGTGCGCTGCTGCCGGCCGGGACCAGCAATAGAACCGCGACGACAAGATAGACGAGGCGCCGAAGCAGGCGTCTCAGACGCACGGCTCGACCTGGAGGCGAAGACCCTGCCGGTCACTGACATAAGGCAGATCTATCGTCGTGGCGCGTTTTGCCGCGAGCGCGGCCAGGAGTGGCAGGGCGCGTGCCGCCGGATTGCCGACGCGCATGGCCTCGAGCGCGTTGTCGGCGCACGTGGTCTCGTCAGCGAGCGGGGCCGGGGCGGATAATGTTAGTTGCGCCAGACTCCGGCTGGATTTCCCGCGCCCGAGCACCAGCGCCATGCCGAAGATCGCGGAGAGTGGGCGCACCGCATGAAGCGGCTCGGGAAAGGGCGCGTCGTGGACGACCAGCAGCACGCGCGGCTGGTCGGTCAGGAGTTGTGCGACGGCTTCCATCAGGCCCACGGCGCAGGTCCCGTCCCAGCCCGACACGCTGGTCGAGGGTTGCTGCGAGCCGACCGCCATGCACCAGTAACCGGCGGGCGCATTGGTCACGGAGTTGTGAAACTTGGTGGGTGAGACCTGCGGGTTTTCCTTGGCTACCTCGATACAGATGTCGTGCGTGATGCCGCCGTCGCTTTCGGCGGTGGCGAAGACCGAGGCGAGCTCCTTGGCGTCGGTACCGGCCATGCGGGCGGCCTCGCCGGCGACCTCGACGGCCAAACGAATGTGCTCCGAGGTGCGCCGGCGCACGTCCGGGGCGAGCAGGGCCGGTTTGAGCGGCGGTAGCGGCGTCGGCGCATAGGCGCTGAGGCCGCTGAGCACCGCGGCGGCTTCGGTCCAGCCCCTCAGGCCGGGGGCGTACACACCGATGCCCTCGATGTACACCGGCCTCATTGGCAGGCTCCGAAGACGAGACTGGCGTTGCTGCCGCCGAAGCCGAAGGAGTTGCTGACGACACGGGTGACCTTGTGCGCGCGGTTCTGGAGCAACAGGTTGCTCGTGAGCGACGGGTCGAGCGTGGTGGTGTTGAGATTCGCCGGCATCAGGCCCTTCTGGATGCAGAGCGCCGAGATCACCGCCTCGGTGATGCCGGCCGCGCCGAGCGCATGTCCGGTCCAGCCCTTGGTCGAGCTGCACGCCGTTTTCGTCCCGAACACGGCGGTTATCGCCTTATCCTCCATCGAGTCATTCGCCAGGCTCGCGGTGCCGTGCATGTTGATGTAATCAATCTGTTCCGGCCCGAGGCCGGCGCTCTCCAGGGCGCGGCTCATGGCGAGCGCCGCGCCCACACCCTCGGGATGGGGTGAGGACATGTGGTGGGCGTCCGAACTCTCGCCGAAGCCGAGCAGGGCTACGCCGCTGTGTTCGGGGGCGTGTCCGGGTCGTTCGAGCAGGGCGAATCCGACGGCCTCGCCGATGGAAATCCCGGAGCGGTCGGCGGCGCACGGGCGGCAGGGCTCGGGTGAGACCAGTTCGAGCGAGGCAAACCCATAGAGCGTGTTGTGGCACAGGCTGTCCACGCCGCCGACCACGGCGGCGTCGCAGAACCCGAGCTCCATCATCCGCCAGGCGGAGGCAAAGACCTTGGCGCTGGAGGAACAGGCGGTGGATACGGTGGCGGCCGGGCCGCTAAGACCGAGATAGCGCCGGACGAAGTCGGTACAGGAGAAGAGATTGTGCGTGTGCTGAAACCGGTAATCCGCCGGAAGCCGGCCGGTCTGCGGGTCGCGGCGACGGTAGGCATGTTCGGTTTCGAGGATGCCCGAGGTGCTGGTGCCGAGGAAGACGGCGATGCGGCCGGCGCCGTAGCGCGCCCGCGCCCGCGCGATGACCTGTTCGAAGCCGTCCTGTCTGAGACCGGCCAGGGCGAGCCGGTTGTTGCGGCAGTCGAAGCGGGCGAGCGCGCCGGTGATCGGCGCGTCGTCGAGACCGCTGACCATGCCGCAATAGGTTTCGAGCGGGGTGTGCTCGAAAGTGCAGCGGTGGAGGCCGGAGCGGCCGGCGCGCAGCGCGTCGAAGATGGCGGCGGCGCCGTATCCGAGCGCGTTAACGCCGGTGAAGGAGGTCAGTACCAGAGGCGACACGACGGGCGGTGTTTCCTGATTAGGCGGCTCGACTCGCGGAATCCCGGCGCGGGCCGGCAGGGGCCGGCCTCGGGTGCGGCAGACTGCCAAAGATAGCGACGGTGGTCAACCGGTTCCGGGCGGGGTGCCGCCGTTACTGTTTTGGTCGCCCCAGAAATCGTAGAAGTTGAACCAGTTGTAGGGCGAGAGCCGGCAGTAATGTTCGAGACGCGCGGCATAGCGCCGGACCCAGGCCTCGAGCTCGGCCGGACTGCGCCGGGTGATCGTCATGCGTTCGGTCAGGCGTTCGAAGTGCAGCTCGTAGCGATCGCCGCCGTCGTAGAGACAGTAAAACAGAATCACCGGTGTCTGCAACGCCGCGGCCGCCAGGAACGGCCCGGCCGGAAACGGTGCGGGTCGGCCGAGGAACGGCACCCACACCAGCCGGTCGTTGCCCACGGCGCGGTCGCCGAGGATGCCGACCAGCTCGCCGCGATCGAGCCGTTCCCTGGCCATAAGCAGCGCATCCACCCGGCCGATGGGGATGATGCGCCGCTCCTTGTGTTTGTCCAGACCATCGAGCACGGTCGCGATCTTTCGGGCGTTGTCTTCGTACATCATCATATTGCTGGTGAAACCGTACCTCCGATGTGCGGCGGAGGCACGCATGAACTCGAAGCTGCCGAGGTGGGCGCCGAGCATCAGCACGCCGCGGCCGCTGGCGAACACCTCTTGCAGAACCTCGGTGTTATGACAGACGACCTCGAATTTGTCGTACTGACCGGAGTAGAGGTACACCCGGTCGAGCAGAGCCGTGGCGAAGTACAGATGGTGCCGGAACACCTCGGCGAGGCGCGGCGGTCGGCCGAGGACGCGCGTCAGATACGCGCGCGAGGCCCGCGGCGTGGTGCGTGAGAAGAGGAGGTAATAAACGCAGATCGGGTAGAGCAACAGGCGGGTGACCCGCCGGCCGAGCAACAGCGCGAGTCGCGCGATCAGCCAGTAAGCGAACACGCTGCCGCGTTCGCGATAGCCGAGCCACGACGGGTGCCTGGGATTTTCGCTCGAGGTGATGTCAGGGACGCTCATAGCGCAGGGTGCCGCCGGCGATGTGCTGGCCGTTGGCGACGACGTCGAAGGCCGACAGACCCGGGCCCTTGTCGGTGAACCGGATCTCGGCGGCCTGTTCCGGCAGCAGCGGGCTCAGGAATTTCACCGCGGCGAAGCCGGTGACGCGCACCGCGCCGAGGCAGTCCATGCCGGCCGCCGCGACTTCGCTCAGGATCACCGCCCCCGGGACTACCGGGTTGCCGGGGAAATGTCCCGGCAGTGACGGGTGAGTGGCCGGGATTTTCAGGAGCGTGGTGGTGCGCGTCATGGATTTCTCGGATGGTCAGGGTGCGTGCTGGTGGCGGCACCGAAGGGGCGCACCGGGACGCGGATTATTGTTGAAAAACGTGCCGCATTCAAGGGCGCCGGCGCGCGGACAGCACGCCGGCAAACCTGTTATGATTTCGCCCGGCCAATGCGCACCCTTCCGGCAACCGCATCGTGACAGCATCCCCGATCGTCGAGATCCGCCAGCTTTCCAAGACCTACCCGGGCGCCGGCCGCCCGGCCGTGGACGGCGTTGACCTGGCCATCGCCCACGGGCGCATCTTCGGTTTGCTCGGGCCCAACGGCGCCGGCAAGACGACCCTGTTGTCCATGCTGTGCGGCTTGCTGCCGCCGAGCTCGGGCAGCCTGCGCATTCGCGGACAGGATGTCCGTCACCAGGATGCCGCGATCAAGCGCCGGCTGGGGCTGGCGCCGCAGGATCTGGCGCTGTATCCCTACCTGACCGCGCGCGAGAACCTCGCTTACTTCGGCGGCATGCTCGGCTTGCACGGCGCCGCGCTGCGCCGGCGCCTCGATTATTGCCTCGACACGGCCGGCCTGAACGATGTCGCCGACCGGCGCGTCGAGACCTTCTCCGGCGGTCTCAAGCGCCGGCTCAACCTGGTGATCGCGTTGCTGCACGAGCCGGAGCTGCTGATCCTGGATGAGCCGACCGTGGGCATAGACCCGCAGTCGCGCCGCTTCATCCATGAAAATCTCAAACGCCTGAACGCCGAGGGCATGAGCATCATCTATACCAGCCATTACATGGAGGAGGTCGAGCAGTTGTGCGACGAGGTGGCGATCATTGATCACGGTCGCATTATCGCTCAAGGGTCGGTGGACGAGCTGCTCGCGGCGCCGCGCGAAGCGACCATCGAGCTGCGCACCAGCGTGCCGCCGCCACCCGCGGCGCAGGCGGCGTTGCGCGCACTGGCGCACGTGCATACCGCGGAGTTCGACGGCAAGTTCGTCGTGCTGACGAGCGCTGCCCCGCAGACGGTGGCGCCCGCGGCCATGAGGCTGTTGCACGAAAACGGAGTGGAAACGACCTCGTTGTCTTTCGGGGCGATGCACCTCGAGCAGGTGTTCCTCGCGCTTACCGGCACCAGGCTGCGTAATTGAAGGACCTATGCTGACTATCTTCCATCGGCTCGCCGCCGCCGTCATCAAGGAGATCCGCCTGATCCTGCGCGACAAGGAGGCGTTGATCATCCTGTTCATCATGCCGATGGTGTTCGTGCTGATCCTGTCGCTGGCGCTGCGCGATTCCTTCCACGAACGCGCCGGCGTGCGCTTCGCGCTGCTGATCGTGAACCAGGACCGCGGCCCGGTGGGCGACAAGCTGGTCGAGATCTTCAGCCAGAGCGCCAACTTCAGGACCGAGGTTGTCACCGCCAACGGACCGGTGCCGAGCGCGGCCGCGCTCGACGCCGATCTGCGCGCCGGTCGTTACAAGTTCGCTTTTCGGATTCCACCCAAAACCAGCGAGCGCGCGCTGCGCCGGGTGCAGCAACAACTCGGCCTCCAGCCCACGGGCAAAGTGCCGGAGGCCTCCGTGGCGCTCACGCTGTTGAGCGACCCGACGGTACGCGGCGATCAGCGCGCGCTGGTGCAGGCCGCGCTCAATCGCGCGCTCCAGGGCGTGGAGTCCGGCATGCTGCTCCAGCAATTCGCCGCCATCGGCAAGCGTCTGGCGCCGTTCGCCGCGAACGTGCCGGGTGTACCCGCGCTCAGGGCGCCGAAGACCCTCGATGCCTTCGCCGAGGTCAAGGACCCGGATGAAACCGGCAAGCCGTACAAGGAACAGACCCCGACCTCGGTGCAGCAGAATGCCCCGGCGTGGACCATGCTCGCCATGTTTTTCCTGGTGATTCCGCTGTCCGTGACCCTGATAAAGGAACGCCAGGTCGGCAGCCTGACGCGGCTGCAATCCATGGGCGCGCCGGCGTGGGTGCTGCTGGCCGGCAAGATTCTGCCGTATTTCGTGATCAACCAGGTGCAACTGGTGTTGATCCTGATCGAGGGGATGTATGTGTTGCCGCTGTTCGGCGGCGATGTGCTCACGATCGGCGACGCCCCCGTGGCGATCGCGCTGGTGTCGGTGGCCGCGAGTCTCGCCGCCATCGGCTTCGGCCTGCTGATCGCCTCGTTCTCGCGCACGCCGGAACAGGCCACGACCTTCGGCGCGACCTCGGTGCTGGTGCTGGCGGCCGTGGGCGGGATCATGGTGCCGAAGCTGGTGATGCCGCCGGCGATGCAGCGCCTGGGCGATCTCTCGCCCATGTCCTGGGGGCTGGAGGGATTTCTGGATATATTCGTGCGCGGCGGCGGCGTCGCCGAAGTGCTGCCGGAATGCAGCCAGCTGCTGGTGTTCGCGGCCGTCTGCCTGATAATCGCGGTGTGGCAATTTGCCCGCCGCATGGCCAATGTTTCGTAGAATCCCCAACAAGAAATTAACCGCCAAGACGCCGGGCCTGCCCCGGCAGGCTGTAAGCCGGGGAACGCCAAGTTTTTTGTTGCTGAAAAACGCCTTTCTTGGCGACCTTGGCGCCTTGGCGGTTCAAAATCATATTCATGTTGTTAGAGACTCTTAAAGCTAGGCCCATGACGACTCTGGACTCAACGCAACTCAAGCGCGACCTGAAACAGCTTATCGTGCAGGCGTGCAACCGGGACGTGGCGCCGGAGACCATCGCCGATGACGCCGCGTTGATCGGGTCGGACTCGGCGCTCGGGCTCGATTCGCTCGATGTGTTGCAGGTCAACATGGCGATTCAGCGCCACTACGGCGCCCGCATCGAGGACGGCAAACACGCGCGCCGGGTGATGAAGACGATCAACAGCCTGGCCGAGTTCATCCAGTCCGGACGTTGAGCGCCGGCCCTCACAGCGCCGTGTGTGTGGGCGGCTATGGGCTGGTGTCGTGCTACGGCACCGGCGCCCAGGCCGTGGTCGAACCGCTGCGGGCGCGGCGTCCCGGCAGCGCGCCGCTGACAGGCCTGCAGCTGCCGTTACCGGAAGCGCTGCCGGTCAACCGGATGGATCCGCAGCGATATCCGGCGGGGATGGCCGGGACCCAGGCCGCCATGCTCGCGGCGGCGCACGAAGCGCTGACCATGGCCGGACTCGACCGCACGCACGCCCTGACCGATTGCGCCCTGGTTCTGGGTGGCACCGGATCGCTCGCCATCGCCGAGGCCGAAATCCGCCGCGTCTGGGAACGCACCGGCGTGGCGACGGCGCTTCCCGTCACCAGCGCCGGCGCCATGGCGCGCCAGTTGGCGACCACGCTGGGTCTCGACGGCCCGGTGTTCTGTCTCGCCACCGCCTGCGCCTCGAGCGCGAATGCCCTGCTGGTCGCGCGCGACCTGATTCGGCGTGGACAGGCGCGCCGCGCGCTGGTGATCGGCGCCGAGAGGCTGAGCGCGATCACGCTGAGCGGATTTCAGTCGCTGCTGCTGCTCGACCCCGCGGGCTGCCGGCCGTTCGATGCCGCGCGTCGCGGGCTGCAACTGGGCGAGGGCGTGGGCGCGCTGTGGCTGGAGCCGGTCCCCGCGGGTCACGCTGATTCCGGCCGGCGCCACCGTTTCCACGGCGGCGCCAACCTGTGCGACACGCATCACATGACCAGCGCCAGCCCCGACGGCGGCGCCATGGCGCGCGTCATGCAGGCGGCGCTGACGCAGGCCGGCGTCGCCGCCGAAGAGATCGTGGCGATCAAGGCGCACGGCACCGGCAGTGCCGACAACGATCTGGCCGAGGCCGCGGCGATGAAGACCGTGTTCGGCGCGCGCGTGCCGCCGTTCACCGGTTTGAAGCGCGGTCTCGGGCATACGCTCGCCGCTTGCGGCGCGGTCGAGACCGTGGCGTTTCTCGCCTGCCTCGACGCCGGCTTCATTCCGCCGACCGCCGGCTTCGAGGCGTTCGATCCGGCGCTCGGCGTGCAGCCGCTGGTACCGGCGCAAGACGCGCCGGCTGGAATCTATCTCTATAACTTCTTCGGTTTCGGCGGCAACTACGGCACGCTGGTGATCGGCCATGGCTGAACCGTCGGTGGTGTATATCCATGCGAGCGCGGCCCTCGGTCCGAATCGCGATTACCTGCCGGCCCAGCGTGTGCGTCTGTCGGCCGACCCCGCTCCGTCGGATTTGCGCGAACTCACCAGGCGCGTCCTCGGTCAGTCGTTGCGTCAGGCCTCCCACTTTGTCGAGCTCGCCGCCATCGGCGCGCGCCTGTGCCTCGAACGTGCGGGCCAGGCGCCGCCACCGGCGACCGCGGTCTATCTCGGCACCGGGTTGGCCGAGGTGCGCGCGGGCGAGGCCCTGTTCAAGCAGGTATTGCCGCCCGGACCGGGGTTGGCCTCGCCGTTTGACTTCATCAACGCCACCAACAACATGGCGGCGTTCTATGTCGCGCGACTCGCCGGACTTGTCAGCCGCAACCTCACGCTGACGCTGGAGCAATTCTCGTTCGAAGCGGCGCTCTATCTGGCGTGGCAGGACCTGCGGCACGGGGCCGTGCCCGCGGCGCTCGTCGGCGGGGTGGACGAAAACTCGTTTCCGCGGGCGAATCATCTGCGCTTCCTGTCGTTGCGCGACGATCAGGTCATGGGCGAGGGCAGCGCCTGGCTGTATCTTAACGGCGACCCGGACGGCGCCATCGGGGAAGTGCTGTGTGTCGAGACGCTCAAGACCGACGGCCTCGGCGGCACGGCCTGGGCCCAGGCGCTGCGGCAGTTTGTGGGGGCGCAGTTCACACCCACGGCGCCCGTGTCGTTGTTGCCGGGGTATGGGCTGGCGCCGGAAGAGACCGAGGCGCTGACCCGCGCGCTGCCCGGCGTAATGCTCGCGCCCTACCTGGATTACTGTGGCTGTTATCCGACCGCAGCGGCCTTTGGTGTGGCGATGCAGTTCGATGTCCCGCCTGCGGCGCCCCAACTCTGGCTGCACGTCAACCGTGACCGCCGCGGTCAGACGCGGCTGATCGGCGTGCGCCGTCCAGCAGGCTGTTGAAAAAACCAGTTTTTAACGGCCTGCGGCGCGGTACAGGGATGTACCGCCATTTTCAAACGCGGTAAGCGTTTGAAAATGAAGCAAAGCAAAAACCACGCTTTTTGCTTTGCGCGTTGAAAAAGGCCATGGATGGACTTTTTCAACAACCTCGGACGCCGGCGCGCTGACTCCTACACCGTCGCGCGCAGCGCCCGGAATATTTTTTCCTCGCGCCCCGCGCAGTCGTGCAGGAGCGCGGCCAGTTCCCGGTAAACGGCGGCGCCTTCTCCGCGCCCCTTGCACAGTTGTGCCCCCTGCAGCGCGAACTCGCGCCAGCGATCGCCGGTTTCGGTCAGGCGTTGCGACACTTCGGCGAGCGCCGGCTGGTTCAGTATCCCGGCGGCTTCCTGCAGGAACGCGGCATACAGGAAACGGAAACCGGCGCCGCCGGTGCCGATCTCTTCCTGCATGCGCACCACGCTGCCGACACAGAGACGCGCCCGCTCGACACCGTATTTCCGCGGCCAGCGTTCGATCTGACCGGCGAGGCGGCGGATGCCGCGCACCCCCATAAACGGAATCGGGATGTCCAGCATACGCTTGCTGGTAGTGCGGATGGCGTCGCGCAACGCCGCCGGGAGATCCGGCGCGGCGGGTATGTATTCCGGGTAATAGATTAGCCCCTTGGGCGCGAACAGGCCCTTGGCGAAGCGCGCGCGCCTCAGGTCCGCGGCGCTGCAGGTCACCGGATGCTCGCCGACCGGATCGCTCAGCAGATAGTCGTCTCCCTGTTTGCCGTAGGCGACCAGATTGTGCGCGTTGAACTGAAAACGCATGTCCGGCGGGAAGTACGTCAGCCAGAAGACGTTGGTCTGCAAACCCACCGGCAGGCCGTGCGCCAGGAAGTCATCGAGCGCGCGCATGCCGGCGTCGGGGTCGCGGTAGCGATGCGCGCGCAGGCGCACGCCCAGGCGCCGGCACAGGTTCTTGATGATGGCGCCGGGCGCGTCGCGGTAGGCGGTGAGCGGGATGCCGCCCATTCTGAGAAACGGCACATGCAGAAAGAACAAGCCGCCACCGAGACCGAAGGCGAGCGGTTCGCTCAAACGCAGGCCACCGTGGCGCAGCAGGGCGCTGATGGTGCCGCTTTCGCAGTGCGCGGAATGGCGGTGTTCGAAGACCGGGGCGGTCATGGCGGGGTGCCGGTGGACGCCGGCACCGAACCCAGGGCCTCCACGCTGATCCCGAGGGCCTGGGCGTAACATGTCAACAGGGCGGGCTTGAGGCGGGCGAAGATTTCCGGTTTCAGGTGCCGGCGTCCCCGCCACGACCAGAGGCCGGTATGGGAGGCGAGCAGCCCGGGGGTCATCTGACAACGCACCATGTGATATTCGAGCGGGCTCGCCCGCCCCTGATGGACGCGCTCGCGCACGGCCTCGACCGCGCGGCGGATCTCCTCGACCGCCTGGGCGTTGACGATCTTTTCCACCTGCCAGCCCTTGCTCGGCACCACCACGTAGCGGCCGTGCTCATCCACGGCATAGCAGGCGCGGCGGTGACCCGCGAGCATGGATTCGTCCTGGGGAACCTCGGTGGTCTTCATCCGGGCCGGCGGTCTTCTGGCGTTACACCACGGTGAGATGCATGTAACAGAAACAGAACCGCGCGCTTTCGGGAATGGAGCAAAGCAGCCGGTCGCCGGCCTTCAGCCGTCCGGAATACAGCAACTCCTCCATGATCAGGTAGATCGAGGCCGCGCCGACGTTGCCGACGCGCGTGAGGTTGCTGAACCAGCGATCGGCGGGAATCCCGAAGCCCTGTTGCACCATGCGGTCGTGCAGGCGCGTGCGGAAATACTCCGATGAATAATGCGGCAGGAACCAGGTGACGTCCTCGGGCCGGAGGTCGTGGCGGCGCGCGATCGGGATGAGCGCACGATCAACCCAGACCGGCAGGACATGTTCGTTGAGCAGGCGCGCATCCTGCTTGAGCGCATAAAAACCCTGGCGCACGATATCGAGCGGATCCTCGATCTCGTTCCAGTACTGCAGGCTGCCGTCGGGGCGTTTGTTGACGCCGCCGCCATACATGCACACCGGCATGTCGCCGGCGAACGACATCAGGTCAATCCAGTCTATACGCAGCGACAGCCGGTCGCGATTTGGTTGCGGTTGCACCAGCGCGGCGCCGGCGCCGTCCGACAGCATCCAGCGCAGAAAGTCCTTTTCGAAGCTCAGTTCCGGATGGTGTTCGAGATCGGTCACCCGGCCCTCCACCTCCGGTCCGAAGTTGCGCCCACGCATGTGGCGCGAGGGCAACTCGGAACCGAGACTGACGGCGTTGCGGTACAGGCCGGCTTCGACGTTGAGCATGGCGTAGCGCAGCGCGGTGGCCGATGAAGTGCAGACCGCCGCAGCCGTGAACACCTCGCACGGCGGCGTACCCAACTCGCCATGCACCATGAAGCCATGCGCCGGCTGGGTCGAGTCGGGACTCGCTGTTCCGGCACACAGGCACTCGAGGGTCTTGAGATCGAAACCGCTCTTCTGCGCCAGTGCGCGTACCGCCTCGGCCCCCATCTGGGCGTTGGTGTGGGTGTGGCGGCCGGTGGCCGGATCTATGGCGTAATAGCGGGTCTGGATGCCGTTGTTGCGCAGGACGATCTTGCGCGAGCGCGACGGCTTGCCGTTCACCCGGCCCAATACATTTTCGATTTCGTCATTGCTCACCGGTGCATTCGGCAAGAAACTCGCAATGTCGGTGATGTAGGCTTTCGCCGTCATGTCCACTTACCTCAATCTGTCAGTCACAGCCGCCGGGGCGGTCAAAATTTTATGAGTACTGCGCCAGCCGCTCCGTGGACGACCCGGAGGGCGCCTCCAGGCGCGCGACCTCCGCCTCCAGCCGCTTCCGTAACAACGGTCGCAGCAGGGCGCGCATGATAATGCTCAACGGCATGACCGTCAGGATCATGGCGACGAGAAACACAATGTAGACCACGAGCACCAGCCGCCGCAGCGGGTTCCCCGGCTTGCCGATGGCGCGCAACAATTTTCCCCACAGCCGGAAGCTGCGGTGCGCAATTTTCTCGCCGGTGATGTAGCCGGGAATGACCTTGACGGCGCCGAGCCCGGAAAGCAGTGGGCCCTGGGCGGATTGTAGCAGAGGCAGCGCATCGGCCAACGCCCGGCCGAAGCGCGCGGCGGCCGCGATCTCGGCCGCGCTCACCCCGGCGGGGGGAAATATCCCCCAGAAGCCGTTCTTTTTCCCGGTCAGAACCCACCGGGGGGTGGTGATGAAAGTCGCCCACGGCGGTCCCTGGTCCACCAGCACCACGTTGTCAACGAGGCGCGCGCCGAGGTCCCGGAGCAGGCCTTTCATCTTCTCTTGCGCCGACAACCACATGTTGCGGCAGGCGATGAAGGTAATGACCGGCGTGTCTCGCAGCACCCGCGCCGCCTCGGACTTGAGGAACGCCGTCACCGGCAGCGACGGCGACAGGAACCATACCTGGTAGGACAGCACCACCAGGTCGAAGCGCGCCGCCGGGCCGAAGGCCACCGGCCGGATGGGCGGCGGGTCGAGGTGCACGCACTCCGGGAAGGTATCGAAGAACCGGAAAAATCCCCACGGGAACGGAAACGGTTCAACCGGCTCCAGGTTCTGCCACACGATCACCACGTCCGGGCGGTTGGCCAGCGGACTCAGCAGCGACTTTACGGCACGCGTGAGTTGGCCGGTTTGCGAGTAATGGAGGACGAGGATACGAATCATAGACGGGTAAAGCGGACCGGTGGTAATGAGCCTGGATACAGACGCCGGCGGCGATTGCTTACGGGAGCCTCCAAAAATTGCCTCTCAAAATTGCTTCTCATGTAGGTTGGGTTAAGCCGCGCAAGCGTCGAACCCAACAAAATCATATTGTTTGGCGCTATTCGATGGATTCGCTGCGCTTAATCCACTCTACTGAATTTTTAGAGGCTCCCTTACATTGAATTGAATGTTGGTTATGAGGGAACCTTACGGATACCGTCACTTTAGCATCTTGCGGCTTGCATTTCCTCAGATTCGACCAACAGCGGGAGAATGGGTTAAGGTGTTTGGCCGGGGCGGCCCCGCAAACGCCGGGAGGCGTTTGCGTCCCGTGCCGCGGCAATTTAAGCTGCCCGGCCTGGAAATATTCCGTATGCACCCCGCGTCCGCCCGGTGAAAATGCCGGTCGGGGCGGCCGGGTGATCGGAATGATAAAATGGAAATCCCACTTAACCATTTGAATCTGCCGTGACTGGCGTGCGTCGCTTTCATTTGTTTGAAATCGGGGATTTGCCCGGGTGTCCCGCGATTATTCGCGACGCCTTCACCGATTACCTGCGCTACGCCCAGGATACCTTCCGCCCCTATCTCGCCATCGTCACGCTGTTGCATCGCGCGCTCGAGCGAACCGGCGCAACCCGGATTGTCGATCTGTGCTCCGGCGGCGCCGGCCCCTGGCCGCACCTCTTGCCGGCCCTGTCCGATGCGGGCAGCCACATTCGGGTGAGCATGACCGACAAGTTCATCAATCGCGCGGCCCTGACCCATGCGTGCGCGCAACTGCCGGGCCGGGGAGATTTTGTTCCCGAACCGGTGGACGCCATGGCCGTGCCGGAATCGCTCCACGGCTTCCGCACGCTCTTCAGCGCCTTTCACCACTTCCCGCCGAATGCGGCCCGGGACATCCTGGCCGACGCGGTGCGCCGCGGGCAGGGCATCGGCATCTTTGAAATCACGCAACGCAGTCGCCGCGGTATATTGCGCGCCTCGGCGATATTTCCGCTCGTGCTGCTCTGGGCGCCGCGGTTACGCCCGTTCCGCTGGTCACGATTCTTGCTGACATGGCTTGTGCCGCTGATGCCAGTGATCGCGCTATTCGATAGCCTGGTGTCCTGCCTGCGCACCTATACGCCCGATGAATTGCGCGCACTCACCACCCAGGCCGACCCCGAAGGCATATATGTCTGGGAAATCGGCGAGGTACCGGCGGAAAAATCCACCGTGCCGATCACATACCTGCTGGGTTACCCCCTAAGCGCCGCGGGGCGGCGCCCCCATCTCCGCCATGCCGACATCTGCACGCTCCTGCCGCATACCGGAAACATGTGTCTGCTGGAGACGGTGCAGGACTGGAACGACGAAGAGATCACCTGCCTCGTGAATTCACACCGCGATCCGGACAATCCGCTGCGCCGCCGCGGCATCCTGCCGGCCGTGTGCGGCGTGGAATACGCGGCGCAGGCGATGGGGGTGCACGGACGATTGGTGGCGCGGAGCAAGTCCAAACCGAGCGCCGGTTATCTGGTCAGCTTGCGCGACCTGTCGCTCAAGGTCGACCGCCTCGACCAGATCGAGGGCGCGCTCACGGTCCGGGCCCGGCGTCTGGCGCACAGCGGAGACAGCGTCATGTGCGAGTTTTCCGTGGGCGCCGGCGATCAGGTCCTCGTCAGCGGCCGTGCCACGCTGCTGCTGGAAGTGCGATAATACCAGCATGAACAACAAGCAAGCCCAGGCCGGGCCTGAATGTGCGCTGGCCAGGTGATCTCGATCAACGGGGGGATGATATGAAGTTCGCGGTGGTGATTCCGGCCTACAACGAGGCGGCCACGATCCGCGACGTTGCGACGCGCGCGCTGGCGCAATGTCCGCATGTGATCGTGGTGGACGACGGCTCCACGGACGGCACGGCCGGCGCGGTCGCCGGGCTGCCGCTGACGCTGCTGCGCCACGAAACCAACCAGGGCAAGGCCGCGAGCCTGTGGGACGGCATGCAGCGCGCGCTCGCGCACGGCGCCGCGGCGGTGATCACGCTTGACGCCGACGGCCAGCATCGCCCCGAGGATATCCCGCAACTGATCGAGATGAGCGAACGCCGCCCCGGCGAGATCATCATCGGCTCGCGCATGGCGGAGAAATCGGCCTTCCCGCGCCGCCGGCTCGTCGCCAACCAGGCGGCGAACTTCTGGATTTCGTGGGCCTCCGGTTACCGGATCAGCGACAGCCAGTCGGGATTCCGGCTGTATCCGGCGGCGCTGCTGCAACGCATCGTGGTTCCGCACGACCATGCGCACGGGTTCGTGTTCGAGAGCGAGATCCTGATCGAGGCCGCGCGCCTCGGGGTGCACAGCGCACCGGTGCCGATCGCCGCGATCTATCAGCCGGGCGCGCGCGCCAGCCACTTCCGCACGGTGCTCGACGTCCTGCGCATCGCGCGCATGGTGGCATGGAAATTATTCGTGCGCGGCTTTTATCCGCAGGGGCTGTACCGCTCCTTCATTCGCCTGCGCCTGCGCGCGCTCCTGCCCGGCGGCCGGGCCGGCCGGCCCACGTGATGGATTCCGGAAAAAATGTGCTAGATTTAATCGTATATGATTATTCACCG
>MFSY01000123.1:0-4044 GCA_001785175.1 Candidatus Muproteobacteria bacterium RIFCSPHIGHO2_01_FULL_65_16
GTGTGATCAGGCCGGCTGCGCCGCCAGAAATCCGGCGTGCACCGGCTGCGGCCGGGCGATGGCGTAGCCCTGGGCGTAGTCCACGCCCACCTGCCTGAGCCGCTCCAGGATCGCCGGGTCCTCGACGAACTCGGCCACGGTCTTGATGCCCATGGCGTGCCCGATGCGGTTGATGGTGTCCACGATCGTGTACTCCACCGGGTTGTTCAGCACGTTGCGCACGAAGCCGCCGGAAATCTTCAGGTAGTCCGCCGGCAGGTTTTTCAGGTAGGTGAACGACGACATGCCGCTGCCGAAATCGTCGAGGGCGAAACAGCAGCCCTTGGATTTCAAGGTGTTCATGAACGTCACCGCCTGATCCAAGTTGGCGATGGCCGCCGTCTCCGTGATCTCGAAACAGACCGATTGCGGATCCGCGCCGGTCTGGCGGAACTGCTCCTGGACGAAATCCAGAAACTGGTCGTCGCAGAGCGAGGCGCCGGAGAGATTGATGGCGCAGACCGCCGGTTGCGGGCCGGGGTTTGCGCGCTGCTGCTCCGCGAGCAGCGGGAGGGCCGTGCGGATGACCCAGCGGTCAATCGCGGGCATGAGATTGAAGCGCTCGGCGGCGGGGATGAACGCCGACGGCGCCACGATCTCGTCCTGCTCGTCCCGAAATCGCAGCAGCAGCTCCGCGCGCAGCAACGGCCCATGCGAATTCAGCGACGCGATCGGCTGGCAGTAGAGGCAGAAGCGGTTTTTTTCGAGCGCCTGGTTGATGCGCGCGACCCACTGCATCTCGCCGTGGCGGCGCGCGAGCTCCACGTCGTCCGGCTGATAGACCTGGATGCGGTCGCGCCCCTTGTCCTTGGCGGCGTAGCAGGCGGCGTCCGCCTCGCCCAGCAGCTCGGACCCGCTCACGCTCTCGGACGTGATCGGCACCACGCCGATGCTCACGCCGATCTCGAACGTCTTTTGCTGCCAGACGAAGCGGAACTCCTTGACGATGCGGCGCAGGTCCTCGGCCAGACGCAGCGCCGGCTCCATCGGGCACGCCTCGAGCAGCACCCCGAACTCGTCGCCGCCGAGGCGCGCCAGGGTGTCGGTGTCGCGCACCCGGCTCTTGAGCATGTGCGTGAGCAGGCGCAACAGCTTGTCACCCGCCATGTGGCCGCAGGTGTCGTTGACGACCTTGAACTGGTCGAGATCCAAGTAGCACAGCACGTGGTGCTTGCCCTCGTTCTTCGCGCTCTCCAGAAGATGCGCCAGGCGGCGCTCGAACTCGCGCCGGTTGATGAGACCGGTCAGGGCGTCGTGCGTGGCCTGATAGGACAGGAGGTGCGGCGAGTTGCGTGCGTGCGTGGCGTCGAAGAACACCATGACCGCGCCGACGACGGCGCCCTCGCGGTCGCGCACCGGGGCGGCGGAGTCCTCGATCAGCAGCTCGGTCGCGTCGCGCCGGACCAGGACGGTGTTGTTCTCGAGCCCGACGATGCGCTGCTCGCGCAGGCATTTCTCGATCGGGTTGACCTGCGGCTCGCGCGTGACGCCGTTGATGATGTTGAAGACCTCGCTGAGCGGCCGGCCCTGGGCCTCGATCAGGCCCCAGCCGGTGAGCTCCTCGGCGATCGGGTTCATGTACTCGATACGGGTGTCGGCGTCGGTGGTGATGACGGCGTCGCCGATGGAGTGCAGCGTCACCTCGGCCAGTTCCTTCTCGTGAAACAGCGCGTTCGCGGTCCGGATCACGCGCGTGCTGCTGTACAGCGCCATCAGCAGGGTCAGCCCGAGCAGGCCGGCGTGCAGCAGCAGTATGTTCAGGCTGCGCGCCTCGGTCGCGCGCGCCTTCTCCTCGATGACCTGCGAGGCGGCGGTCAGCACCGCCAGAATGGAATTGATGGCGTCGGTGGCGCGCCCGATCCACTGCGCGCCGCTCAGTGGATAGTCGCCGCCGGGGGCGGCGGCGTAGACGCGCGCGCGTGTTTTATCGTAGTCGCCGAGAAAGTTCCGCTCCATCTCCGCGATCGCGCGCGTGATGCGCGCGTCGGTCTCGGGCAGGTCTTGCAGCAGCTTCACCCCGTCGAGGTTGTAGTCCACGATGCCGCGGAACGACCGCAGCTCTCCGAGCGTCTGGGCCGGCACCGGCCGCCGGGCGCCGACATAGAACGCCAGCACGCCGCGCTCCTGGCCGGCGTATTCGCTGATGAGCCAGATCCGCTGCTTGAGGGTGATGTTGAGCTGCGCGATCTCGTGCGACGCGCCCGCGAGCGCGGGCGCGGTCTCGCGCATCTTGGCCGCGGTGGCGATGAAGGCGGTGACCGTCCTGATCCACTCCGTGGAGGAGACGCCGTGCGTACCCCGGCTGAGGTCCGCGTCCACCCGCGCCCGCAGCCGCGCCACGGCCTCGTGCGCCTGCACCGCCTGTTTCAACACCAGGCCGAAACCGGACTCGGCCGGCAGGCGCGCGGCGTGTTCGCGCGCGATGGCGAGCGCCTCGTTCCAGGCTACGTCGCCGTCACGGCGCGTCGCGGCGATATTCCGCTGGATCGCGCCGTTGACCCGGCCGCCGGCGCCGAGGGCGGCCGCGGTCATGCCGCGCTCGATCGCCTCCAGGCTCGAGGCGCGGATGATCTGATCCGCCATTCGGTTCAGGCGCGCGATCTCCCGTGCGGCCGTGCGGTTCTGGTATGCCTGCAGGCTCAGCGTGCCGGCGAGCGCGAACACAAATAACGCCAGGACGATGATCGAGGCGTTGATGATCTTGTGGGAATCAGTGTAGCGAGCCATCACTGCCGGCGGGCCGGGACCCCTCGCGGGTTGGTTGAGCGGACGCAGTGTCCTTGCCTCCCCTGGCTTTTATGCAAAATTCACATGGGTATTGAAGAAAGTCTACGCTATTTGTCGGGGATTAAAATAAGCTTAGAATGGTTCTAAGGAATTTCTTGCGCCTCTCTGCGCTATCCCGCGTTTCCGCGGAAAAAAACGCCGCGCGCCGACACAGGGTTATCATTACGTCATGAATCACAAAGCCGATCCCGCCCTCGAGCTGCGCCGCGCCTACCTGTTCGCCGATCTGCCGGACGAACATCTCCGGGCGCTGATAAACCAGATGCAGGAAATCCGCATGAAGGCCGGCGACGGCCTGTTCCGGCACGGTCAGCCGGCGGAGCGGTTTTTTTTCCTGCGCGAAGGGTTGATCAAGCTGTTCCGGCTGTCGCCCGAGGGGGACGAAAAGGTCATCGAGATCGTCCGCCCGGGCGAGACCTTCGCCGAGGCGGTCATGTTCATGGGCAACCAGGGGCGCTATCCCGTCAGCGCCGAGGCCGTGAGCGACGCGCGCCTCTACGCCTTCGACCAGAAGGCGTTTCTGAAGCTGCTGCGCGAATCGAGCGACGCCTGCTTCGGGCTGCTCGCCTCGATGAGCCGGCGGCTGCACATGCTGGTGAATCAGATCGAGAGCCTGACGCTGCAGAACGCCACCTACCGTTTCGTGGCGTACCTGCTCGAGGAGATCGCGCCCGACGTCAAGGCCGCGCCGGAACTGGAGCTTAAGACGCCGAAGTCGGTGATCGCCGCGCGCCTGGCGATCCAGCCCGAGACCCTGTCGCGCATCCTGGCGAAACTGCGCCAGCAGGGCCTCATCGCGGTGCACGGCAATAACATCGCCGTGCGCGACGTGCAGGCGCTGCGCAACCTGGTGCAGACGCCGCCGGAGGAGTGACCCCGGCGAACTTCCGCGCAACGGCGAAACCGCAGATGAACGCGGATGAGAGAGTAAAAAGACAAAGCAAGGGCGAAACCACGGATAAACACAGATGAAAGGATCAAAAGGCAAAGACAGCATTACCTCGATCTGTGTTTATCTGTGTGCATCTGTGGTTCCAATTAATAAAATGCTTAACGGAACCGCAGATAAACGCAGATGAACGCGGATAAGAAATAGAAAGGAAAAAGCGAGGTGTTTTCTATCTGCGTTTATCCACGTTCATCTGCGGTTCCAACAAGGTTTCAATCTGTGTTCATCTGTGGTTCCAATAATTATTTAACGAAACCGCTGCATTTTTA
>MFSY01000123.1:4070-4427 GCA_001785175.1 Candidatus Muproteobacteria bacterium RIFCSPHIGHO2_01_FULL_65_16
TAATCGGCGTAAATCTGCGTTAATCTGCGGATAAAAGAATTTATCACGAGGTGTTGCATGCGTCCGGCCGCCGGCTAGCCGCCCGGCAGATTCTCATACATGGCGGTGATCCGGTCCATGATGTTCAGGATTTTCTCGCTCGTGATCGCGACCATCACCTCGAGCGGCTTGTCCGGATTCGCGAGCGAGTGTTCGAACAGTTGCCACTGCGTGTCCGCGTTGTCGAGCGCGGCCTTTATATCCGGCGTGTTCTGCGGCGCGGTCTTGAGCTCCTGGAGCGCGCTCTTGAACTCGTCTTTCGCCCGTTCCAGCTCCTTGAGCAGCGCGGCGTCGTTCAGTCCGGCCTGGCGGCACATG
>MFSY01000123.1:4457-6357 GCA_001785175.1 Candidatus Muproteobacteria bacterium RIFCSPHIGHO2_01_FULL_65_16
GGCGACCCGCGACGTTCACCAGGCGCAGGACGGGCTTGCCCGAGGTTTGCTCGATCAGGAGCACCGCCTTGTGACTCTTGGCGAGCAGGTTGTCGCTCAGCTCCACGAGCCTGCGAAGCTCGTTCTTGTCGTAGGGACGGGACAGGCTCGCGCGCACCGGCGCCCAATCGGCCTCGATTTCGGCGAGGATGGCCTTGATTTCACGGCTCGGCGCATACCGCTTAAGCCCCGCGAGTTGCGATTCAAACAGTATCATCGCGTCCCGTAACTGCGCGTCGGCCTCGTCGCGCCGGACATCGAGACCGATCTGGCAGTAACTCTTGACCATCCGCTGCGTGAGCATGCGCTGGCGGCCCGCCGTGTTGATGGCGGAGGAGGCGCTCAAAATATAGGTCTGGGCCGCGCCGAGCACGTCGCCCATCAGGAACGAGATCGCGACAAAAACAATTGCGCGGCGGCGATGTTTCATGAAACAGGCTCCGAAATAAATGGTTTCATGTAGTTTAGCAGGTTATGAAGGCGCTCACGGCCGCGCCGATCGCGCTGTTGACCATAATATGCGACATGGGTAAATCCGCCGACTGGAAGGGCGAAGCGGCGGCGTTCACACCGCGCCGGCGGACCGCATGAGGGCGTAGATCCGCTGCGCCAGCAGCCGGTAGCCGTCGGCGTTGGGGTGGATGGAATCGGATTTGAGCGCGCGGTCGCCCTCGATCTGCGGCAGGACCTCGGCCTCGAGCGGCAGACCGAACTCCCGGGCGATCTTCCGGTAAAAGTCCGGAACCGAAAGCAGCAGGCCCGGCCTGGGCACGCCCACGAGCACGACCGGGATGTTGCGCTCGCGCGCCAGCCCGATCATGGTCCGCAGATTCGTCTCGATATTATCCGCATCGCGTTTGCGCAACAGGTCGTTGCCGCCGTGGCACAGGATCAGCAGCTGCGGCCGGTGCTCGTCGAGCAGGGCGGCCAAACGCTTCGCGCCGTCGCCGCTCAGCTCTCCGGGCACGCCGCCATTGATGACCCGGCGGCGCACGAGCCGCTCGAGCACCGCGGGATAGCTCTGATCGCCGCCCGCGCCGGTGCCGTAGGTCAGGCTGTCGCCGTAGGCCAGCACCACCGCGTCCGGCGCCAGTTGCGGCAGGGGCGGCGTGGAAGTCGAGCACGCCGCGAGCCCGACCAGCAGCAACAGATGCGCGATCGTCCACGACCTGCCGGTGATATGATTTCCGCTTGGCCTCATGTTCCATAGGTATATAAAAGACGAACACATTATCTTGCGGCCGCGTCATGCATTCAATGGCGCAAACACATACAATATGGTCGGCCCGCATGTCCGACACCATCCTTAGACTGAAAAACGGTTTCAACTTCTCCGCGCTCTTCGAGATCGAAGGCCTGCGCCGGCTGGATGAGGAATTTCTCGCCCGCCTGCGCGCCGCGGACGCCGGACTGCACGCCACCCTGCTCGCCTACCGCCGGCCGGATCACGGCCTGACGCCGATTCAGGTGAGCGCGCTGCTGCTCGGCTGCGCGCCGCTGCTGGAGGAATTCATCGCGGAGCTGTTCGGCATCGAGGCGGAGCTGGCCGCGGCGCGCGCGCACACCCTGGCGCACGATCCGGTGTTCGAGTTCAAGAAACAGTTCGTCCAGCGGCGCGCGCGCCGGCGGCTCGCGCGCCGCGAAGAGCTCGAGGATTTCGCCGCGCTCGACCGCTGGCTCGAGAGCGAGATCGGGCGCGCCGGCCTCGATCCCGCGGACAAGGAGCTGGCCACGGCCGCCTTCGGCCGGCGGCTGCTCGCGGACGCCGCGGCGAACGCGGACGCGATCGAGAAGCTCACACGCTGGTGCATCCGCGCGCTCGCCGCTCCGGAAGGCCGGCGGGCGGTGCGCGGGTGGGCGA
>MFSY01000124.1:0-4579 GCA_001785175.1 Candidatus Muproteobacteria bacterium RIFCSPHIGHO2_01_FULL_65_16
ACCGCTCGCGTGCGACGACCTATCTCGCGCGCCTGCACCGCGAGATCGAGCTGCAAGGGGCGCTTTACGACCGCGGCCGGCGCGTGGATCAACTCCACTGGGGCGGCGGCACGCCGACCTTCATCTCCCAGGACGAGATGCGGGAACTCATGGACATCACGCGCCGGCACTTTACGCTGCGCGACGACGACCAGGGCGAGTATTCGATCGAGGTGGACCCACGCGAGGCGAACGCCGAGTCCATCGCGCTGTTGCGCGCCCTCGGCTTCAACCGCATCAGCCTCGGGGTGCAGGATTTCGACCCCGCGGTGCAGAAGGCCGTGAACCGCATCCAGACGGAGGAAGAAACCTTCGCGGTGCTCGCGGCCGCGCGCGGGAACGGCTTCCGCTCCGTCAACATGGACCTCATCTACGGTTTGCCGCTGCAGACGGTCGCGAGCTTCGCGCGCACGCTGGACAAGATCATCGGCGCCGGCCCCGACCGGCTTTCGATCTTCAACTACGCGCACCTGCCGCAGATGTTCAAGTCGCAGCGCCAGATCGAGGATGCGAAGCTGCCGTCCCCGCAGATGAAGCTCGATATTTTGCAACTGACCATCGAGAAGCTCACCGCCGCGGGCTACGTCTACATCGGCATGGACCACTTCGCCAAGCCCGACGATGAGCTCGCCGTGGCGCAGCGCAGCGGCACGCTCTACCGCAACTTCCAGGGCTACTCGACGCACGCCGACTGCGACCTCGTGGGCCTCGGCATGACCGCGATCAGCCAGGTGGGCGCGAGCTACGCGCAAAACATGCGCACGCTCGATGAGTATTACGCGCGGCTCGACGCCGGCGAGCTCGCGGTGTTCCGCGGCGTCGAGCTCGACGCGGACGACCGCCTGCGGCGCGCCGTGATTACGAGCCTCATCTGCCACTTCACGCTCGACATCCCGCGCGTCGAGCGCGAGCACGGCGTGCGCTTCCGCGACTACTTCGCCGCCGAGCTCGCCGACCTCGCCGCGATGCGCCAGGACGGGCTGCTCACGGTCAGGGACGACCGCATTGACGTCGAGCCGCGCGGCAAGCTCCTCATCCGCAACATCTGCATGGTGTTCGACAAGTACCTGCGGCAGCAGCCGGGCCGGCGGTTCTCGAAAGTGATTTAGAGCCCCTAACAAAACGAATACGATTTTGAACCGCCAAGACGCCAAGGCCGCCAAGAGAAGCAAATTATTGGGAATGAAAGACCCGGCGTTCTGGCGGTTGATTTCATTCTGTCAGCGGGTTCTTAGCGTAAGGTCGCAAGCTTCAAGCTTTAAGCTTGTCGCTTGAGGCTTGCAGCTCTATTCCCACCGCCATAAACCCGCCGCAACGCCGTGACAGCCACGGCAGTTTCTCCAACGCTCGCCCAGCCACTGGTCCGCCCGGCCAGAACAGCAGTGTTTCGATCTTGTGGCCTCGAAGCTGAGGAAAGGAATGCAGCAGCGCCTCCACCTCAGCGCGCGTGTGCCAGTGCGCGCCGGCGTACGCGCCGCGTCCGCGCTTGCGCAGGTAGAGCAGCGAGCGCCGGTGCAGCAGCCCGAGCACCACGCGCCGGCGCGCGACCCGGATCATCTCGGCGAGCGCCTTGTGCTCATCGTCCACGAAGCAAAGCGCGGTCACGGCGGTGACGACATCGAAACTCTTGTCGGGAAACGGCAGGGCCAGCATATCGCCTTGCATATAATCCGCGCCACCGCGTGCGCGTGCGTATTTGATCATGGCCGGATCGCGGTCGAGGCCGGTGGCCGCGCAACCAGTCGCGCCGAAGCGGCGCGTGAACCAGCCGCTGCCGCAGCCGACATCCAGCAGGATCGTGCCGGAACCGATCCCGCCCAGGCGGATCAGCGCCTCGGCCTCGCGTCCGCCCAGCCACGCCCCGCGGGAAGTGGCGTACCAGGCGTCGTAATCGGCCGCATGATCCGAAGCCGGCCGGTCAGCGCGCATGGCCGAAATTCCGCGGAATTTCCCGGGTTGTCCTTGTGGTTCGGATGGATTTCATGGACGCCGATGTCTTATCCTGTTCCAATAAGCTTAAGCACGGGTTATGGGTTGAGGGGGCGAGCATGGATAAGAAACAGACCGCCACGATCATCAATATCTCGAATATCAGGGCGACCTGCAAGGAGTGTGCGCTGCGCGAGCACTGCATCCCCCAGGGACTGGATGAGGCCGATCTCGGCGCCCTGGACCGGGTGGTCAAGCGCCGGCGCAAGCTGAAGAAGGGCGAGCTGCTTTACCGCGCGGGCGACCCGCTGCGGTCGCTGTTTGCGATATTCAGCGGTAGCATCAAGACCACGGGCCTCATGGAGGACGGGCGCGCGCAGGTGACCGGGTTCTACCTTTCCGGGGAACTGCTCGGCATTGACGCCATCAATTCCGCGCGGCATCCATGCACCGCCGAGGCGCTCGAGTCCTCGGAGGTCTGCGAGATACCATACCCCGCCCTGGAGGAGCTGGCGCAGCACGTCCCGCATCTGCAACATCACCTGTTCCAGATCATGAGCCGGGAGATCGCGCGCGACGAACAGATGCTGCTGATGCTCGGGCGGATGAGCGCGGAGGAGCGCCTGGCCGCCTGCCTGCTGAGCTTCTTCCGCCGCCAGGCGCGTCTCGGTCTCAACGGCCGGGATCTCAAGCTCAGCATGCTGCGTCAGGACCTCGGCGATTATCTCGGGCTCGCGCTGGAGACGGTGAGCCGCCTGTTTTCGCGTTTTCAGGAGGAGGGGCTGATCAAGGTCGAGGGTCGGCACATCCAGTTGCGCGACCCCGCGCGGCTTGAGGCCCTGGCGAACGGCAGCGCCGGCAGCCACCACAGCCGCCAGAACTAGCTGTTTTCGTACGTCAACCGCGCCTGCACGGAGCGGTTGACAGGGACGGGGGCATCGCCTACTTTTAGCTCTCCGTTTCCCCCGGGACCCGCCATGACCCACGATGCCGCCGCGATCGAAACCCTGTTCGCGCTTCCGTTCAGTGACCTTATCTACCGCGCCCAGACGGTGCACCGGCGCCATTTCGATCCCAACGCGGTGCAGTTGAGCACGCTGGTATCCATCAAGACCGGCGGCTGTTCCGAGGATTGCGGCTACTGCTCGCAGTCGGCGCGCCATCACACGGCGGTCGAAAGCCAGCCGCTTATGAAGCTTGACGAAGTCGTGACGGCGGCGCGCGCGGCCAAGGCGCGCGGCGCCACGCGCTTCTGCATGGGCGCGGCCTGGAGGGGACCGAAGGACAAGGATCTCGAGCCCGTGAGCGAGATGATACGCGCGGTCAAGGCGCTCGATATGGAAACCTGCGCGACACTGGGTCTTCTCGGGGATGGACAGGCGGAACAGTTGGCCGAGGCCGGGCTCGATTACTACAACCACAATCTCGACACCTCGCCGCAGTATTACGCGAATGTGGTCCACACCCACGGCTACCAGGACCGCCTCGATACGCTGCGCCAGGCGCGCGCCGCCGGCATCAAGCTCTGCTGCGGCGGCATCATGGGCATGGGCGAGTCGCGGCGCGACCGCGCGCAATTCATCGCCGAGCTCGCCGCCCTCGATCCGCCGCCCGAGAGCGTGCCGATCAATCTGCTGGTGCACATCCCCGGCACGCCGCTGTCGGACCAGCCCGCGCTCGATCCGATCGAGTTCGTGCGCACGATCGCGGTCGCGCGCATCGTGCTGCCGACCTCTTACGTGCGGCTCTCCGCCGGCCGCCAGCAGATGCCGGATCATCTCCAGGCGCTCTGTTTCCTCGCCGGCGCCAATTCCATTTTCTACGGCGAGCGGCTCCTCACAACGCCAAACCCGGGCTCCGACGCCGACCGCGCGCTGTTTGAAAAGCTCGGGCTCAAGCCGCTGGGACCGGCGGCGGAAGCTGCTCAACGCGCCGCGAAGACGGCCTAGCAGGATGCTGAAAAAGTCCATCCAGGACTTTTTCAGCCACGCAAAGCAAAAATGCGATTTTTGCTTTGCTTCATTTTTCAAACACTTGGGTGTTTGAAAAATGGCGGTCGGTCCCTCGACCGCACCGCAGGTTGCTGAAAAACGAGTTTTTCAGCAACGCTGCTAGCGTCCTGTCGCCGCGCGCCGGCGCGCGGTGTCCACGTTCGCCGGCTCCGGCACGGCGCGGATGACAAACTCCCATTTCTCCAGATCGCCCAGCACATAGGTCGCGGGTGCGCTCACGCCGCCGACCGTGCCCGGATCCACGCGCAATGTCTCGTCGCCCTTGATGTTCTTTATGCGCTCGATGACGGCCCTGTGCTCATGGCCGTTGCATATGAGCTCGTAGTCGCCGGTGAGCGCCATGGCCTTGGCATAGTGCGGGTAGTGCACGATGAAAATACGGCGCCCACCGAGCACAAACACGCCGTCCTGGCCGTAGTAGTGCACGCGATTTTCAGGTTTGTGCGCAAGTTTGGACAGGTGAAACAGGTCGCCCTGGTTGTTGCCGTGCACGAGATGCACCGGCAATCCCAGCGGAATGATGGCGTGCAGTGTCGAAGGCGCAATCAGGTCGCCACAATGGATCACGGCCTCGGCGCCGAGCCGTTTGGCGTCGGCCA
>MFSY01000124.1:4665-5012 GCA_001785175.1 Candidatus Muproteobacteria bacterium RIFCSPHIGHO2_01_FULL_65_16
ATCGAATGATAGCGTCAAACCCACGCCGTGGTCCCGCTAATTTCGCAAATGCGGCCATTTAAACGGATAAGGGTCGCAACAAGTATTCATTAGCAGGTTGTTGAAAAACTCGTTTTTCAACAACCTGCGGTGCGGTCGAGGGACCGACCGCCATTTTTCGAACACGCAAGTGTTTGAAAAATGAAGCAAAGCAAAAATCGCATTTTTGCTTTGCGTGGTTGAAAAAGTCCTGGACGGACTTTTTCAACAACCTGTTAGGGTGGATTAAGCGCAGCGAGTCCACCGAGCCGCCAGCGCGGCGGTTTGCCCAGGAGGATGCATCATCGTTGCCTGGACACGTTCCGAGT
>MFSY01000124.1:5049-5165 GCA_001785175.1 Candidatus Muproteobacteria bacterium RIFCSPHIGHO2_01_FULL_65_16
TATAGTTTGCCCTCACCCTTTGCCCTTGTATGTTTACGAGCATAATAGACTGTGAGTGTTTTGGGCGTGACAGATCGATGGCCCTTTGGGATCGACACAGTAGCCCGTGGGAGAGC
>MFSY01000125.1:0-811 GCA_001785175.1 Candidatus Muproteobacteria bacterium RIFCSPHIGHO2_01_FULL_65_16
TGATTGGCTGATAGCTATTAGCTGACCGCTGATCGCTTATTTTCCTCCGCGCCTTCGCGTCGGAAACTCATTTAATCGCGCTCAACGCCCGCCGACGTCGGCCCGGGGCTCCGCCGCCGGTTGCGCGGATATGGCGGGCGGCAGGAACAGCAGCGGATCCACGCTGCTCCGGTTGAGGCTCACGGTCCAGTGCAGGTGCGGGCCGGTGGCGCGGCCGGTCATGCCGATCTCGCCGATGCGCTGTCCGCGCGCCACGCGCCCGCCCGCGGCGACCTCGATCTTGTTCAGGTGGTTGTACATGGTGATCAGCCCCTGGCCGTGATCTATGAACACCGTCTTGCCGTTGAAAAAATAATCCCCGGTCTCGACCACCGTTCCCGCCGCCGGCGCGGTCACGGCCGTGCCGGCGGGCGCGGCGATGTCGAGGCCGCTGTGCGGTTGCCGCGGCCGGCCGTTGAACACGCGCCGCAGCCCGAAGCCGCTGCTGAGTTTCCCGTCCGCCGGCAGCGCGAAGCGCAGCGGCGGGACGGCCTCCTCGGTCCAGGAGGCGAACGCGCGCCCGATGACGCGCTTGTCGCGTTGGATGCGCTCCAGGTCCTGCGACGACGGCTCCACCATGCGCTCGTCCTGCAGGGTGATGTGCTGGGTCGCGTATTTTTTCGACCTGACCGTGAAGGCGACGTCGCGCGCGGCGTCGTCGGCGCCGACCACGCGCAACTGATGACGCCCGGGCGCGAGTGCGAGCGGCAGTCCCACGATCGCGTGCCAGCGTTCATCGTGCCGCACGACCATCACGCGGTTGCCGCCGAAG
>MFSY01000125.1:827-1706 GCA_001785175.1 Candidatus Muproteobacteria bacterium RIFCSPHIGHO2_01_FULL_65_16
AGCGATTATCCGCAGATTACGCAGATTAACGCAGGTTAAGACAGTAAAGTAATGCTGCTCGCATATAGCTAAACATGGTAGCTGCGTGCCGTGACGACGTTTTGAAATCTGCGCAAATCTGCGGATTTAATTCCCTCGCACCTTCTCAACCAGGCACTCTAACTCGCCGCGTGCCAGCCGCGCGGTAACGCGGTCCCCGGTCCGGGCGGCGGCCGCGTCGCGCACGACGGCGCCATCCGCTGATTGCACGATGGCGTAACCGCGCTCCAGGGTGGCGAGCGGACTCAAAGCATTCAGCGTCTGGGCCAGGCGCAACAGCCGCTCGCGCGCCAGGGACAGTCGCCCCTGCCACGCCTGCGCCAGGCGCTGCTTGAGCCCGGCGAGTCGGTTCTGTAAAAGTCCGATCCGGTTGCGCGGATGGACCAGGCGCGCCGCCAGCCAGTCGAGGCGCTGGGCGGCGTCACGCAGCCGGTCGCGCGCGCGCCGGGTGAGCCGCGCCTCGAACGTCTGGTAGAGGGCGCGCCACTCGTTCTGGTCCGGGCAGAGCATCTCGGCCGCGGCGGTCGGCGTGGGGGCGCGCGCATCGGCGACGAAATCGGCGATGGTGAAATCGGTCTCGTGGCCGACGCCGCAGACCAGGGGCAGGGGACAGGCGTGGATCGCGCGCGCCACGATCTCCTCGTTGAAGGCCCACAGGTCCTCGAGCGAGCCGCCGCCGCGCGCCAGGATCAGCGCGTCGCACTCGCGCCGCGCGCCCGCCAGCCGGATGGCGGCGGCGATCTTTTCCGCCGCGCCTTCGCCCTGGACCGGGACCGGGTAGAGCAGCACCGGGATCGCCGGGAAGCGCCGCCGCAACGTCGTCAGAATATCGTGCAGCAC
>MFSY01000125.1:1718-1954 GCA_001785175.1 Candidatus Muproteobacteria bacterium RIFCSPHIGHO2_01_FULL_65_16
CGAGGTGATGACGCCGATGCGTCGCGGCAGCCGCGGCAGCGGTTTCTTGCGCGCTGCCTCGAACAGCCCCTCGGCGGCGAGGCGGCCCTTGAGCGCGTCGAAGGCGCGCCGCAGCGCCCCTTCGCCGGCCTCCTCCAGATACTCGACGATGAGCTGAAAGTCGCCGCGGCCCTCGTACAGGCTCACGCGCGCGCGCAGCAGCGCGTGCATGCCGTCGCGCGGCTCGACGCCGAGCA
>MFSY01000125.1:1966-5799 GCA_001785175.1 Candidatus Muproteobacteria bacterium RIFCSPHIGHO2_01_FULL_65_16
AGGCGGGGCGGCGCAGATTCGAGATTTCGCCCTCGATCCAGAGCGGCGGGAAGCCGCCCTCGAGCAGGGCCTTGGCCTCGCGGTTGAGGCGCGCGACCGTGTACACGTCGCGCAGCGTGGCTTCGGCGGGGATGCTTAATTGCTCCATGTCCGGAAACATAGACCGAAACCGCGAAATAAAAAAGCCGGGTCACCCCGGCTTTTTTATTGATGCCTTAAAAAATTTAATTTAATTGCTGAACATGGTCCTGGGGTTGGCGTTGTCCTTCGCCTGTTGCTGGGCCAGTTGCGCCTGCTTGAGGGCCTTTTGCGCCAGCTTCATGGCCTTCTCCGTGTCCCCGGCCTCTTTCGCCTCCTTGGATTCCTTGAGGAATTTTTCGGTATCGCGCCAGAGAAAGCCGGTCTTGTTGGCCAGTTTGATCTCGTTTTCGGCCTGGGCGGCGAGATCGTTGTATTCCTTGTCCTGGGCGCCGCCGGCGCATCCCGCCAGCGAGACGGCGGCCAGGGCGGCAAAAAACAGCGATTTTTTCATTGGCTCTTCTCCTCCTTGGGGCATGCTTGGTTTTGCGACACACTAAAACACAAAGCCACCGGCGTCAACCGGCTGCTGATAAGACGCCCCATGGTGGCACGATATTCCGTCCCGGCCGCGGACCCGTTTACCGGCGCCGGTCGGATTCCGTATAATACGGCATGCGGATTATCCAGGAAGCGCTTACCTTTGACGATGTCCTGCTGGTTCCCGCGTATTCGTCCGTCCTGCCCCGGGACGTCGCCCTAAAGACCTCCCTCACCCGCGCCATTCAGCTCAATATCCCGCTGCTGTCCGCCGCCATGGACACGGTCACGGAGGCGCGCGCCGCGATCTGCCTGGCCCAGGAGGGCGGGTTGGGCGTGATCCACAAGAACCTCACCCCCGAGCGCCAGGCCGAGGAGGTGCGGCGGGTCAAGAAGTTCGAGAGCGGCGTCATCACCAATCCCATCACCGTCTCCCCCGACACCACGATCCGCCAGGTGCTGGAGCTGACGCGCGCCCAGCATATCTCGGGCGTGCCGGTGACCCGGGGCGACCAGCTCGTCGGCATCGTCACCAGCCGCGACCTGCGCTTCGAGAATCGTTACGACGAGCCGGTCGCGCGCATCATGACGCCGAAGGAGAAGCTCGTGACCGTCAAGGAGGGGGCGTCGCGCGAGGAGGTCCTGAAGCTGCTGCACCAGCACCGCATCGAGAAGATCCTGGTGGTGGACGACAAATTCGGCCTCAAGGGTCTCATCACCGTCAAGGACATCCAGAAATCGAGCGAATTCCCCCGCTCGGTGAAGGACGCCAAGGGGCGGTTGCGCGTGGGCGCGGCGGTGGGCGTGGGCGGCGGCACCGAGGAGCGCGTGGAGCAACTGGTCGCGGCCGAGATTGACGTGATCGTGGTGGACACCGCGCACGGCCATTCGCAGGGCGTGATCGAGCGCGTGCGCTGGATCAAGAAACACCACCCCGACATGCAGGTGATCGGCGGTAACATCGCCACCGCCGACGCCGCCCGCGCGCTGCGCGACGCCGGCGCCGACGCGGTCAAGGTCGGCATCGGGCCCGGCTCGATCTGCACCACGCGCATGATCGCGGGCGTGGGCGTGCCGCAGCTCACCGCCATCGCCAATGTCGCCGCGGCGCTCGCGGACAGCGGCGTCATGCTCATCGCCGACGGCGGCGTCCGCTATTCCGGCGATATCGCCAAGGCGCTCGCCGCCGGCGCGCACGCGGTCATGATCGGCAGCCTCCTGGCCGGCACCGACGAGGCCCCGGGCCAGGTCGAGATCTATCAGGGGCGCTCGTACAAGACCTACCGCGGCATGGGCTCGCTCGGCGCCATGGGCGAGGGTTCGAGCGACCGTTACTTCCAGGAAGGCGCGCAGGGCGACAAGCTCGTGCCCGAGGGCGTTGAGGGGCGGGTCCCGTACAAAGGCGCAATGGTCAACGTCATCCACCAGCTCATGGGCGGCCTGCGCGCCAGCATGGGCTACACCGGCTGCGGCGACATCGAGGGCCTGCGCACCAGGACCCAGTTCGTGCGCATCACCAACGCCGGCGTCCGCGAGTCGCACGTGCACGACGTGACGGTGACCAAGGAAGCGCCGAATTATCAAAGAGAGTAGCAAGTGGCAAGTAGCAAGTGACAAGATGTTAATGAAGCCTTCTTCTTGCTACTTGTAACTTGCTACTTGCTACTGCTTTTATGGACCCCCATTCGCAGAAAATCCTCATCCTCGACTTCGGCTCGCAGTACACCCAGCTCATCGCCCGGCGGGTGCGCGAGGCCGGCGTCTACTGCGAGATCCATCCCTACGACACGCCGGCCGAGGAGATCCGGAAGTTCGCGCCGCGCGGCGTGATCCTCTCCGGCGGACCGGAGTCGGTGACGCTCGCGGAGACTCCGCGCGCGCCGCGCGAAATCTTCGAGCTGAGAGTTCCCATTCTCGGCATCTGCTACGGCCAGCAGACCATGGCGGCGCAGCTCGGCGGCGCGGTCGAGGCCGGCGAGAAGCGCGAGTTCGGCTACGCACGCGTGCGCCTGCACGGGCACTCGAAGCTCTTTAAAGGCGTGCGTGATGAAACGGGAGACGACGGCGCGGAATACCTGCACGTGTGGATGAGCCACGGCGACCGCGTCACGCGTCTTCCACCGGGTTTTAAAGTCATCGCCGAAACCGCCGCCGCGCCGTTCGCCGGCATCGCCGACGAGGCGCGCGGCTTCTACGGGCTCCAGTTCCATCCCGAGGTGACGCACACGACGCAGGGGCGCGCGATCCTGCAGCGCTTCGTGCACGACATCTGCGGCTGCGCCTCGCTCTGGACCCCGGGCAACATCGCCGAGAGCATGGTCGCCGCGGTGCGCGCGCAGGTCGGCCGCGACGAGGTCGTCCTCGGACTTTCCGGCGGCGTGGACTCGTCGGTGGTGGCGGCGCTGCTGCACCGCGCGATCGGGCCGCAGTTGACCTGCATCTTCGTGGACAACGGGCTGCTGCGCCTGAACGAGGCCGAGCAGGTGCTGGATACCTTCGCCGAGCACATGGGCGTCAAGGTCATCAAGGTGGACGCCGAGGAGCGATTTCTCTCGCAACTTAGAGGCGTCGCCGATCCCGAGCAGAAGCGCAAGATCATCGGGCGCGTGTTCATCGAGGTGTTCGAGGAGGAGGCGGCGAGGATCAAGAACGCCCGCTGGCTCGCGCAGGGCACGATCTATCCGGACGTGATCGAATCCGCCGCCGCCCGGACCGGCAAGGCGCACGTGATCAAGTCGCACCACAACGTCGGCGGCCTGCCGGAGATGATGAACCTGAAGCTCCTGGAGCCGCTGCGCGAGCTGTTCAAGGACGAGGTGCGACGCATCGGCGAGGAGCTGGGGCTGCCGCACCAGATGATCCAGCGCCACCCGTTTCCCGGCCCGGGTCTGGGCGTGCGCATCCTGGGCGAAGTAAAAAAGGAATATGCGGATATCCTGCGCAAGGCCGACGCCATTTTTCTGGAGGAGCTCTACCGCCACGGCCTCTACGACAAGATCAGCCAGGCGTTCGCCGTGTTCCTGCCGGTCCGATCGGTGGCGGTGCTCGGCGACGCGCGCGCCTACGACTACGTCATCGCGCTGCGCGCGGTCGAGACCGTGGACTTCATGACCGCCACCTGGACGCACCTGCCGTACGAGGCGCTCGGCGCGATCTCCAACCGCATCATCAACGAGGTGCGCGGCGTCTCGCGCGTCGTGTACGACATCTCCGGCAAGCCGCCGGCGACGATAGAATGGGAATAACTTCGAGTGGCAAGTGGCAAGTTACAAGTG
>MFSY01000126.1:0-823 GCA_001785175.1 Candidatus Muproteobacteria bacterium RIFCSPHIGHO2_01_FULL_65_16
CGCATGCCGCACGTGCAGGGTTCAAACATCAGCTTCTGCCGCTGATCCGAATAGCAGCGCAAGGCCGGACTTGTATATCGTGCACATGGCGAGCCTCCTGTGTGTGTCAGCGTTTCGCGGCCTTGAGTTCGTTCGGCGCCGGGCCGCCTTCCAGCTCCACGTCTATCTCGAGCTCGACCTGGCCGTCGCCCATCTCGCCGCCCATGTAACCGGTCTCGGGCCAGCGATAGGTTTTCCGGAAATGCCCGGTCTGGAACAGCTGCTTGAAAAAGGTCAAATAGTCCTCGTTGGCCACATCGGAATTAATGGGCAGTTGCAGCGTGGCGATCGTGGCGGCGGTATCCACCGTTTCGCTCTTCTTGAGCAGCAGCCTGGGATCGTTCTTGAGCTCGCCGAGCGAGTGCCGGGTCTTGGCGACCGCCTTGCCCGAGATCTGTCCGTCGAACAGCGCTCCGTAGAAGGAGATGCGCACGCCCTTGGCGCCCGGGGCGACCGTGCCACGGATGTCGCCCTTCACCTGATTTTTGGCGCTGAGACTGGAAATGGAGCGCACGTTGCATGAATAGACCGTCTCGCCGGGGGCGGTACACTCGCCCTCGACTGTTACCGGGGCGTAGGTGGGCAGCATGGAGGCCACGGTCTTGGGCTGGATCCCGAGCACCGCGGTCGCCCGTTCCTGATCTTTCTTCGGGCTGCGCATGATGGTCTCGGTTTGCGGCAGCGGCAGGTAATGCACATCCGCCGGGATCGTGGCCTGGCCGCCGATGCGATACTGACACGAGAAGAGCGGCGGGTGCGGCGGTTGCTTATTGCAGGCGTACGC
>MFSY01000126.1:835-1727 GCA_001785175.1 Candidatus Muproteobacteria bacterium RIFCSPHIGHO2_01_FULL_65_16
CGCGCGTGGACCTTCACCCCGCGCTGGCGCTGCGACATGATCGCGCCGCGCTCCGCCTCCGAGGCGCCGCTTTCCTTCAGCTTGTCGTCGAGGCCCTTGAGCATGCGGTCAATCTCCGCCTCCGGCACTCCGAGCTGACGAAATTGTTTGCGCATGGTCTCGTTGTCCTGGGCGAGCGCGATCGGCATGGCAAACGCGCCGGCCAGCAGCAGTGACAGTATTAACGAGATTGTCAATCGCGCACGCATGGTTCCTCCTCTGCTCAGCGCTCGAAATCGGTGTACGCGGAAGTGAACGCCCATGGCCCGGCGCCGCAGCCGGCGGCGGCCTGGCGCTCGACGCGCAGGGTTGTGGCGCTCGTGAGTTGCATGAGCACGACCCCGCCCGGGTGGTAGCGCAGGGTGTCGTGGCAGTAAACCAGTCCATCCACGGCGAGGTCGCGGAACTCACGATTGCGCCGGCCGGCCGCTTCGGGCGCAAAGATATAGACGCCGGGATTCAGGCGCGACTCGGCCGGCAGCCCGGCACGGCTCAGGGACTGCCCGACGGAGAACGCCGGTTGCGTGGGATCAATATTGTCGTGCACCAGCGCCAGATGGGGGTCCTCCGGATAGGTCTCGGTCGTGCCGGCGACGAACCAGATGCCCTGCGCCGTGCCCGGCTCGTCCTGCTCGACCTCGCCGCACATCGGCTCGGCGGTGCGGTGGCGCGCGCCGTAGCCGAAACGTGCGCGCAACGTCGAGCGCACCGGTTCGGCGAAATAATCCACCGGGCAGACGACATGGAACGAATCGAAACCGGTGGGGTTCGGGTAAAACCGTGCCGGGTTGGCATAGGCGAGCGGCGCGATGCGCGCGTCGAAGGCGCCGACGTCGAGCGCGTTCTGGCGGCC
>MFSY01000126.1:1747-5627 GCA_001785175.1 Candidatus Muproteobacteria bacterium RIFCSPHIGHO2_01_FULL_65_16
TCGCCCGCGCGCACGCGCACGTGCATGCGCTTGCGGCAGGAGCGGTACGTCTGACCGCCGGTCGTATATGTATCGCACTCGCCCTCGGCCGCGGCGAACTTCCGTGCAAGCTGCTCCGGGAGCGACTGGACGTGGCCGTAGTAGATCTCCACGTCGCGGCAGGGCGAAAAGCGCACGCGGTAGTCCGTGTAGGGCGGGACGGCGGAGAGATTCTCGCCCGAATCAATCTCGGTGACCCAGGCGTCGCCCGGCGCGTACACCGGCACGGTGGCCGGAGGACTCGCCGGATTGGCCGGATCTGAGCGCCGCACATAGAAGTAAATATGATCCGTCGGAAAGGTGTGCGGCGGCGGGTTGAGGTTGCCGAGCGGCACCAGGCCGATGAAATCCGCATCTGCCAGCGGCGCCATCGTGAGCGGCGGCTCGGTGCCACAGGGGCGCAGGTGGCGCAGCGCGTCCGGGCCGGCCGCGCTGCGCTCCGCCTCCGGCACGCCCATTTGTCGCAACTGTTTGCGCATGGTCTCGTTGTCCTGGGCGAGCGCCACGGAAGTACACAGTACACCGGCGCTCAGTAAAACCAGGATTGAACGTCTTATCGGCATTGCGGCTTCTCCCGTCGTATATTTGCGGCCGTTACCGCGGCTTGTGCGTAAGCCGCGAAGGCGTGCTCGCCGGTTCATGTTCGCCGCCCCCTCATTTCGACGGAGCGGAGGGCGACTTCGACGGCGCGCCGGGGAGCGGCGGCTTCGCCGGGATCATTGGCCGCGGCGGGGGCGGTCCCTTTGGTGACGACTGCGCCGGAACCTCCGGAACCCCCTCTAGTCGGCCGCTCTGGGGTGGCCGCACGACCATGGTCGGAATGGTCGCGGTGTTGTTGGCCGTCGCCGGATCGTGCTCCATGGCGCGGACGCTGGCGGTGTTTGTCAGTGTCCGCGTGTCCGTCACCCGCAGGACGACAGTGATCGGCGCGCTCGTCCGCAGCGCCGCCAGGTTGCCCAGGTTGCAGGTGAGTGTTGCGCCAGCCTGGGTACAGCTCGCCGGGGACGAGACCAGCGTTACGGCCGGCGGCGTCGCCGTCGGAGAAACCGGCATCGGCGTCGGGGTGCGGGAAACACCGGTAAGCGGCAGGTTGTCGATAACGACGACATTGGTTGCCGGCGAGGGGCCGTTATTGGTGACGGTGAGCTGGTACGTGACGTCGCTGCCATGTAGCCCCGAGACGATCGAGGCGGTCTTCACGAGCGACAGGTCGGCGGATGGGTTGACGGTTGTTGTCGCTATTCGTGAATTGTTCGATGTATAACGGTCGGCGGAAACCGGGAAGGCGGCGACAGCCGTCGCCTCCGCCCTGCTTTGGATGGTCCCCGGGGACATTGGTCTGACGATAGTAGTTACGCTGATACTTGGTGTGCGCCCAGGTTCTGCGCCCCCGATAGTTCTGAGGTCGCAGGTGATGAGCCCATCGCGGTCAGGTCGCGGCGGAGAGGTCAGCTTACAGTCGGATGGCGTAACGGAGCGATATTCCACGCCGGCGGGCAAGGCGATGGTGAGGGTTGTGCCCTTCGCGTAACCGAACCCGATATTGGCGACGCGGGTGGTGTAGGTCAGGTCACCGCCCGCGAAGACCGGCTCGGGGTTGGCGGTATGCGTTACGTCGAGATCCGGAGGCGCGGGGCGGAACGACACCGTGGGCCTGAGCACATTGCTGATTGACTCCGAGACCCAGTCTACTCCGATCCGCCAGCTATCACCCCAGGTAACCAAAATGATTGGCGTGAAACTACCCTCCGATTTGGCCGTGACTGAGAAAGACGCCTCCGCATGATTACCTGGGAGGAATTGTGTACCGCGGGGCAAGCGGCAGACGGTGGTGGCCCGATCGTCGCTAAGACGGCAATTCCATTCCCGAGAACCCAGCGGGGTCACGACATCCGCCATCCCTTGCGGGATCACAACGACGAATTGGATCTGGTTAAACGTACGCACGACGGGGTTGCTCACGATGATCGTGTAAGTGAGCAGATCGTTAACAGCGACTTCCGTCGCCGAAGGTCTGGCACTAAGCTGCAAATCCGCCGCCAAGGCGTTTACGCTGCATTGAGCGCCCCACAAACAGAATCCACTCAGCAGCGCCGCCTTGAGAATCCGCCGCGGCTTCCACGCCGTTTGTCCCGCCCGTGTCAGTGATCGCATGCTTAACTCCTTATCTCAATTGGGATGATGTCTCGTTCCATGGCGTGTCTCTTGTATATTCATCGGCGAAAGTTTCGCGGGCGCGTTCATCTCGCCCGTTTCTTTCATCGCACCACCAGATAGCTCGTCCGGTCGTTGAATTCATCGCTCTCGCTGACCCGGCCAGGATAGTGATCCGCTTGGGCGATGAAATTGTAATCCCCGACGGGCCAGGCGCTCGGCCAAGGTCTCAGGTTTACTACATACTCCGCGCCCGGGGCGAGAGATGGGATCTCGATCAGGACATACCTCCTATATATGTCGTCCACCAGTGGGAAAATCGTCGTCGGACAACCGTTGATCGGACGGGCGTCTCTGGTATAGCAATTGACATACAGCGTGCTCGCGGGAGCAGGCGACGCCCCAATGTTTCTGACGATCACCGTGCCTGTCATGGGACGAGTCAGTATCGGAACGAGATCGGGGCGCAGAGCACCCTGTGCCTGCGGGTTCAGCCGCTGCATCGGTGATTCCCCCGGCGTAGTGAGCGCCGCGTCCGAGGGCCGTTTGATCGGCGACGGTGGCCGACAGGTGAAGGTGTAATTGACGGCCTGGGTTTTCTGGACCAGCGTGCCTGTAAACCGGCCCGCCGCATCCGCCCCCTGTAGCCGGTAGGCAATGGCCGGAAGCGGGTTGGACGGCGGCGACCGGTCGTTGCAGAGCCAGGAGAAGCGAACCCGCACTTCACCGCGGCCGTTGGAGAAGTGGGTGGGCGGCAACGGGCTCATGGTGATGGGATACGTCGTCGGTGGTTCGCCGCTGATCGTGATAAATCCCTGCGGCGTGGACTGTAGCCGATAGTTAATTGTCGCCTCGACGGAGTTAACGGGGCCCATCTCGCCGCTGTTGCGCACGCCCGGCAGCGTCCCGCTCGGCGGCGAGAGGTTTATGAGATTAACGTCGTTCCGCGGCGCCGCAAGGGCCGGCGCGGCGAGGACGCACAAGGCTGTTGCGTGAAAGAATTGTAACCATCCAAAAGTATGTGCTTGCTTCATCGCTGTATCCTCCATCGTCATCGCCGCGCGGGGTTCGAGACGCTGCTACGGCTGCGGTCGCGGGCCGGCGCCGGGCAGCGGACGCCCCGGCTGCTGGCTGCCACCGTCCGTGTTCGGCATGATGTCAGGGCGCGGCATGGGAATAACATCTTTGTTGATCATCGCACCCGCGCCGGGATTGCGCGGTCCGGTCTGTGACGCCGCCGGGCTTGCCGGCGTACCAGGAGCTTGCGACGCGGTCGGATTCGGTATCTTCCGCTGCTGTGACGCTGTTCCGAGTTGCGAATCATCTCCCACCGATCGCATTGTTTCCGGGCGCGGCATGGGAATAACATCTTTGTTGATCATCGCACCCGCGCCGGGATTGCGCGGCCCGCCGGGCGCGCCCGGCACGCCTTGTGCCTGGGGTTGTTGCGCGCCGCCTGTGCCCGTGTGGGCAGGCGACAGACTATCCGGGCCGCTCTTGCGGGCGGGTGACAGAGCTTCCGGATCAGCCCCGCCCTGCTGGGGACGGGGATTGGTTGCTGCGGCTTGCGGCGGCTTAGCCCCTGACGCCGGCCCCGTTGGCCGTGGATCGGCGGCGAGCGCGGTGCCGCCGCCGAGCAGCAGGGCCGATGCCAAGATGAGTTTCGTATGCGTGTTCATGGTGTGTC
>MFSY01000126.1:5644-5985 GCA_001785175.1 Candidatus Muproteobacteria bacterium RIFCSPHIGHO2_01_FULL_65_16
CGCATCGCTCATCGCACATCAAGGACGCTGTCGGCGGTGGCGTTGCGGGTCTCGGGGTCGCTGCTAAATACGATGGCGCCAAAGTGATACCTCCCCGCCGACCAGCGATCGGGCCAAGACGGCAGGCGCACGGTATGATTCGCGCCAGGGGCGAGCGACGGGATGTCTATTGTCTCCGCCAACCAAACGTCGGAGTGCACCGTGCTGCGCCGCGGGAACACGCTGGTCGGACAGCCGGGCCCATCGGCGCCAAATCTTTCTCTTCTGCAGGTCAGGTTGAGCCGGCTGGCCGCGGCCCTTGCATCGCCCTGGTTCTTGACTGTGATGACGTCGGTCATCGG
>MFSY01000127.1:0-679 GCA_001785175.1 Candidatus Muproteobacteria bacterium RIFCSPHIGHO2_01_FULL_65_16
TCTTGTTCCGTCTCGCCCCTCGACAGCATCGCAGGCTGCTGAAAAACGAGTTTTTCAGCAGCCTGCTACGACAGATTCTCGATCGCCAGCGGCCTGATCGTATCGGCGGGCGTGAAGCCGAAAATCCGCGCATAGAAAAACAGCTCGCTCTCCAGCGCCGCCTTGATATTTTCGGCGTGGCGGATGCCGTGCTGCTCGTCCGCGAACGGCACATACGCCACCGGCACGCCCTTGGCGCGCAGCGCCGCCACCATCAGCTCCGTCTGATCCGGCGGCACCACCCTGTCCTCCAATCCCTGAAAGAAAATCACCGGGCAGCAGATGCGATCGGCGTGATGGAGCGGCGACGCTCGCGGTAAAGCTCGCGCGCCGCCGGGTACGGCCCGATCAGGCGGTCGAGGTAGTGGGCCTCGAACTTGTGCGTGTCGTGGGCCAGCCGTTCCAGATCGCTCACCCCGTAGTACACCGCCCCGGCCCGGAACACCCGCTGAAACACCAGCGCGCACAGCGCCGTATAGCCGCCGGCGCTGCCGCCGCGAATGGCGACGCGCCGGGGGTCAACCAGGCCGCGCTCGATGAGACGGCGCGCCCCGTGCGCGCAGTCCTCGACGTCGGCCACGCCCCATCGCCCGTTGAGCCGGCGCCGGTACTCGCGCCCGTAGCCGGTCGAGCCGCGGTA
>MFSY01000127.1:689-9774 GCA_001785175.1 Candidatus Muproteobacteria bacterium RIFCSPHIGHO2_01_FULL_65_16
AGCACGGCGAAGCCCCGGCTGGCCCAGTATTGGACCTTGAGATTGAGCGCGCTTGAGGCCGCCGCCGTCGGCCCGCCGTGGCTCAATACCAGCAGCGGCGGTTTCTCGCCCGCCGGCGCGCGGAAGTCGCGGTTGCGCGGCGGATAGTAAAAGGCGTGCGCCAGCGCGCCGCCGGCGCTCGCGTAATCCACCGCCTCGGGCCGCGACAGGTAACCGGGATGGACCGCCTCCAACACCGAGCGCCGCAACACCTTGCAGCGGTGTGTCGCCGGGCTGTAGCGCGCCACCGCCGGCGCCTGCGAAACCGAGCCGCCGATGAACACGACCGCGCCGGCAACGGCGGTGACCGAACTGATTTCGGTATAGGGCGTTTTCACCGGCTCCAACCGGCCGGAAGCCAGATCCAGAAGGGCGAGGCGCCAGGTTCCGTTCCCGTTGAAGGCACAGGCCAGCGTCGCGTCCGACACGAACGCATAGGTGGACATGCCGAAGGCCCACTGCGGCGCCCCGAATTCCGCCGCCATCGGCGCCAGCGGCTCGTCCCGCCCGCGGCGCCGGCGATAGAGATTCCACCACCCGTCGCGGTCGGAAACAAAGTAGAGCGCGCCGTCGGGCGCGAACTCCGGCTGAAAAACGGATTCCTCCGCGCCGCCGGCCACGCGCTCCGCGCTCCCGAGCGTCCCGTCGTCCCGGATCTCCGCCAGCCACAGCTCGGTGCCGTCCCAGGGCATGTTGGGATGATCCCAGCAAAGCCAGGCGAGCAACTTTCCGTCCGGGCTCAGGCGCGGGGACGAATAAAAGTCGCGTCCGGTGGCCAGCACCAGCGCCTCGCGCCGGCCCTCGAGATCGAGCGCCACAAGCTCGTTGCGCGGCTCACGCAAGACGCCGTGATCCTCGCGCACGACAATCAGGCGACCGCGGTCAACGACGCCGTCGGCGTAGCGCCAGTCGCCTTCCGGCGTGATCGGCTGCGGCGCCCCGCCCGGCGTCAGGCGGTGGACCCGCTGATCGGCGAAATTGGAAAAATAGATCACGCCGCCGGCGACGGCGAAGGCCCCGCCGCCGTACTCGTGGACGCGCGTGCGGGCGTTGTACGGCGCACACAGCACGTTCTCCGCGCGCTCGCCGCGGCGGCGCACGATGGCGATGCGGCCGCCCTCGGTCGGGCGCAGCTCGCCCCAATAGATGTCGGCGCCGTCGGCCGCGATCTGGGTGAAGCCGACCGCGCCGGCGACGATGAGATCGGTGGTTATCGGGGATTTCCAGGCGCCGTAGGGGACGGTTCGCGGGCGCGCCGCGCCGCGCCCCTGTCTTATTTTGCTCCTGCGCATGCGTGTGCCGGTACGATGCGGCGGGTCCGCCGTTACGCTAAATATATAGCCCCGGCCCGGAACATTGGCCAGGATAATTTTCACCGCGGAGGCGCAGAGACGCGGAGGAAAGACAACGACGGAACCACGGATGAACACAGATAAAGGATCGAGCGCGGGAAACGATGTTATTTCTATCTGTGTTTATCTGTGTTCATCTGTGGTTCCAATAATAATTTACGCTGCATTTTTAATCTGCGTTAATCTGCGGATAAAGTGTTTCACACAGTGTGTTTCTAATGACCTCCGATCGAAAAAAATTTGCGGCTGCGGCGCCGGTGATAAGCTATAGTGGCGGCGTTTTCCCCCTATTTTGAGGACATCCCGATGAAAGCAGCGCGCGGCATGGTGGTCTCCATGCACTACACCCTCACCGACGACAGCGGCGAGGTGCTCGACACCAGCCGCGGCCGCGAGCCGCTCTCCTACCTGCACGGCCACAGCAACATCATCCCCGGGCTGGAGAAGGCGCTCGAAGGCACCGGTGTCGGACACAAGTCCAAGGTCACGGTGGCGCCGGCGGAGGGCTATGGCGAGAAGAACCCGGAGATGATCTTCGAGGCGCCGCGCGAGCACTTCCCGCCCGACATAAAAATCGAGGCCGGCGCGCGGGTGTTCGCGGAGGGCGAGCACGGGCGGATCACCCTGACCGTGGTGCGGCTGACGGAAAATGGCGCGCTGCTCGACGCCAACCACCCGCTCGCCGGCAAGACCCTGAGCTTCGACGTGGAGATCACGGACATCCGCACCGCCACCGACGAGGAGCTCACCCACGGCCACGTGCACGGCGAAGGCGGCCACCAGCACTAAGAAGCCTCTAACAAAATGAATACGATTTTGAACCGCCAAGACGCCAAGAACGCCAAGTTTTTTTACCGTTGAAAAATAGTCTTTCTTGACGACCTTGGCGTCTTGGCGGTTATTTTTGTTGTTGCTTATCCATGCTTTTCTTTGCGCCCTCCGCATCTTTGCGGCAAATAATCATACTTAATCAGATTCAGCGGCCGCCGCGTGCCGCGCGAGAAACGCGCCCACGCCTTCCGCATAGGCGGGGCTGGTCAGGAAAAAGGGGTCGTTGTGCCCGCCGCGGATTTCGAGAAACTGCTTAGGCGCGTTGGCCGCGGCGAACAGCTCCTGCCCGTGACGAAGCGGAATGATCTCGTCGTCGCGGCTGTGGACAATGAGCACCGGGCGGTTCACTTTCTTCAGGTTCTCCAGCGTCGGATAGCGGTAGCGCGCGAGCCACCGCACCGGCAGCCACGGATAGACCTCGGCGCCGAGATCCGCCGCCGCGGTGAACGCCGAGTCGAGAATCAGCGCCCGCGGTCCGACCTCCGCGGCCAGACGCGCCGCCACCGCCGCGCCGAGCGAGCGGCCGAACAGCACGATCCGGTCCGGCGCGACGCGCCGCGTCTCGATCAGATAGCGCCACGCGGCGCGCGCGTCGCGGTAGGTGCCGTCCTCCGACGGCGTCCCGCCGCTCCGGCCGTAACCGCGGTAGTCGAGCACCAGCACGCTCAGCCCCAGGCGGTGAAACAGCGCCGTGCGCTCCACGCGGTGGGAGATGTTGCCGGCGTTGCCGTGAAAGTAGAGCAGCACCGCGCGCTCGGGCCGCGCCGGCACGAACCAGGCGTTGAGCCGCACGCCGTCTTCGGTATCTATGTATACGTCCTCGTACTGAAGCCCGCGGGCCTGCGGCGTCACGGCCAGCTCGCGCACGGGAAAATATATAAGCCGCGCCTGCAGCACATAGATCAGGGCCAGAAAACCGGCGTAGGCCAGGGCGAGGACGGTGAGGATTGATCCGAACTGGCGCATGGACGCGTAGTCTGCGGCAGGCGCGTCCCGCGGCCAAGCCGCCGCGCCCAGAGGAATATTAGTATTCGCTTATTTATTTCACCTGGGGCTTTTCGTATCATCCAGCCGCGTTCCGGAAGGCAACCAGGAGAACAGCGGCGGGTCCGGCGCCGCCTGCAGCCGGAACGCCGCCCGGATATCCGCATTCGCACACAGGAGAAAAATAATGAAACTCGTCACCGCCATCATCAAACCATCCAAGCTCGATGACGTGCGCGCCGCCCTGTCGGGCATCGGCGTCCAGGGCATGACCGCCACGGAGGTCAAGGGCTTCGGGCGCCAGAAGGGACACACCGAGCTTTACCGCGGCGCGGAGTACGTGGTGGATTTCCTGCCGAAGACCAAGATCGAAGTGGCCGTGGGCGACGAGATGGTGGACCGGGTGGTCGAAACCATCGTTCAAAACGCCAAAACCGGCAAGATCGGCGACGGCAAGATTTTCGTCTATGACCTCGAGCAGGTCGTCCGCATCCGCACCGGCGAGACCGGCCCGGCCGCGCTCTAAAAAGTCTCTAACAAAAATGAATACGGTCTTGAACCGCCAAGACGCCAAGAGAAGCAAATAATTGAGAATGAAAAGCCTGGCGTACTGGCGGTTGATTTCATTCTGTTGGGGCTGCTAAAACAATAATCCTTCAGCTGGAGATCAGAATCATGATAACCCGTCTATACAAAAACACGTCCGCGGCGTTGCTCGCGGGGCTGCTCGCACTGCCGTCGCTGGCCGCGGCGGCCGAGGCGCCGGCGCTCAACATGGCCAACACCGCCTGGATGCTGACCGCGACGGTGCTGGTGCTGTTCATGACCATCCCCGGCCTCGCGCTGTTCTACGGCGGGCTGGTGCGCACCAAGAACGTGCTGTCGGTGCTGATGCAGTGCTTCGCCATCACCTGCCTGGTTTCGGTCGTGTGGGTGGCGTTCGCCTACAGCCTCGCGTTCGGCGACGGCGGCGCCTTCAACCAGTGGCTCGGCGGCCTCGCCAAGTCGTTCATGGTCGGCATCGGCGTCGGCGCCCTCAAGGGCACGATCCCCGAAACCGTGTTCGCCATGTTCCAGATGACGTTCGCCATCATCACGCCGGCGCTCGTGGTCGGCGGCTTCGCCGAGCGCATGAAGTTTTCCTCGATGCTGCTGTTCAGCCTGCTGTGGCTCGTGCTCGTGTACGTGCCGCTGTGCCACTGGGTCTGGGGCGACGGCTGGCTGCAGAAGCTGGGGGTGATGGACTTCGCCGGCGGCATCGTGGTGCACATCAACGCCGGCGTGGCGGCGCTGGTGGCGGCGCTCGTGCTCGGACGGCGCAAGGGCTTCCCGCAGACGGCGATGCCGCCGCACAACCTGACCATGACCGTGGCCGGGGCCTCCATGCTGTGGGTCGGCTGGTTCGGATTCAACGCCGGCAGCGCGCTCGCGGCCGACGGCACCGCCGGCATGACCATGCTGGTGACGCACATCGCCGCGGCCGCCGGCGCGCTCACGTGGATGTTGTGCGAGTGGGTGCTCTACAAGAAGCCCAGCGTGCTCGGCATCGTCACCGGCATGGTCGCGGGGCTCGGCACCATCACCCCGGCCTCGGGCTTCGTCGGGCCGCTCGGGGGGCTCGCCATCGGCGTCACGGCGGGCGCGGCGTGCTTCTTCGCCACCAATTACATGAAGCGCAAGCTGCACGTGGATGATTCGCTCGACGTCTTCCCGGTGCACGGCGTGGGCGGGATAATCGGCACCGTCCTCACCGCCGTGTTCGCGGCGACGACGCTGGGCGGCGTCGGCTACGTCGGCGACGCGACCATGGGCCGGCAGATAATGACGCAGCTCACCGGCGTCGCCAGCGCCATTATCTGGTCGGGGGCGCTCACCTACGTGATCCTGAAGGTGGTGGACGCCGTCACCGGTCTGCGCGTATCGCAAGAGCACGAGACCGAGGGTCTGGATATCACGCAGCACAACGAGACCGGCTACAACCTGTAACCGCGACCTTCAAATGACTAATTTCTTATGAGTTTTCGACGCAAAGACGCTGAGGCGCAAAGAGAATCGGAACAAATCTTCTTAATCATCAAGGATCCGGCGGCGTTTTTTCTTTGCGTCTTCGCGCCTTTGCGTCAAACAATATTATTCATTCGTCATCGCGCCGCCGGCCGGCGCTGTACACCGTCGCAAATCCGTATATATACTGAATTTGCAGCCTCGCGCTGCAAGTTTGCTGGTATGTTGGCTTTTGCACCGATGTCCGCGTGAAATACCCACTATTTCAGCAGCTTGATCTTCCATTCATCTATTAAGAGGTCATTGGTAATGCGTATAGGTACGGTGAAGTGGTTCAATGAGTCCAAGGGATACGGTTTTATTTCCCCCCAGGAAGGCGGCGCGGATGTGTTCGTGCACTACTCCGTGATCCAGGAAGACGGCTTCAAGAAGCTGGCCGAGGGGCAGCAGGTGGAGTTCGAGAGCGAGAAGGGTCCGAAGGGCCTGCAGGCCACCATGGTGAAGCCCGTCGCCTGACGGCGGCGACCGGTCAGCGCTTCTCGATCTTGCCGGTGTTGATGTTGAGCTTTTCGCGCGCGCCCAGCTCACGCTCCAGCGTCCAGCCGCCGGGCTTGAGCCGGAACAGATAGACGATCCGCATGGGCTTCGCGTCCACGCCCAGGCGATAGCTCACTTCGGTGACGGCGACCTTGTGCTTGTCGCTGTGACGCTCCGTGAATTCCACGCCGTAGACGCCCTGCCGCGGGTGTTTCTTCTGAATCTCGGCCTCCAGCCGTTTCGCCGCCAGATAATAGAACAACGCGGGCGAGGCCTTCTTGGGGCTCGGCGCCGCGAGCGGATGCGCGGCGTCAATCTCGTTGGACCCGAGCGTGCGCAGGATCTGCCACTCGCCCTTGTCCTTCACGAACTGAAACCGCCGGCCGGTCGGGGCGCCGTCACCGACGCGATATTCCATTTCAATGTAGCCGGTCGCGGGCATGACATCGTCCGCCGGCGCAAGACGGCCGTCGCGAAAGACGATGTCCTTGACGGCCTTGTCGGGATCGTCCTTCAACAGCTCGCGCAGGGCGAGGAACTCGAAGGTGCCCACGGAGTCGCTGGCGAGATCCGGCTTGCCGTTGACGATGCGAAAGCCGCGAATCTCGGCCTCGAATGTTCCGGCGACCGTGCTCCGTCCCTCGTCCGGCAGGACCAGCGAGATCCGGCCCGGCAGCTTCCCGTTTTTCTCCGTCTCGAATTCGAGTTGCAGGGTGTAGTTCTCGCCGAACTGCTCGTGCCTGAGCTTGCCCTCCTCCTTCCAGCTCAACTGGACGCGCGGCGCTCCGGCCGCCTTTTCCGCCACCTTGATCGTCGTTCCCGCCGGCGCCTCCCAGGTCATGCCCACCGGGGCGATGGTGAGCAGCATCTCGGCGGAGCCGTCCTTCCCCTGAAACAGTGTCAGCACGGCGTTCTCGATCCGGGCGCCGTCCACCACGAACGGCGCGCCCCGCACCTGTCCCTTAGCCGGATGCGTGGGAATGGCGGCGGCGCTCGGACGGACCCTTCTTCCCGCCGGCGCGCCCGCGGCGGGGCGGTGTTCGGCGGCGGGCGACGGCGCCTTGGGCTCGGCGAGCTTCTCCTCGAAGAAGCGGGTGACGAAGCCCAGGGCCTTCTCGGCCTCGTGCGGGAACAGATACACGCCCGCGGCCGCGGCCGCGAGCAGAACCAGCACTGCGATCTGGATGATGGTTTTCTTGTTCATTGTCCGCCTGCTGTCGAGCTTACCATGTCAAGGATAGTACGGGGCCCCCGGTGACGCCAACCGCGTCAGCCGCGATTCAGAAGCCGAAATAAACACCGACGCCGGAATAACGCAGGCGGTCGCGATAGAACTGGCCGTTCGGGGAATGCCCGCGGAAATGCTCGAACATCAATCGCACCCGCCGCCGGTTGGTGTTCCTGAACTCGAACCCGGCCTGGAACGAGCCGCTGCGCCGCCAGTCCAGTTCGCCCCAGGCCTGGACGTCGGCGGCGGCGATGAGGCTCAACCCGCCGCCGACGCCGGGCTGGACGAATTCCGTCCCCGCCTGCCAGTGCCCGCGGGCGAGCTCGGGTTCGCTGTGCAGCAGGTAACCGCCGCCGCCGTAGAGGCGCCAGCGCTCCCACTCATACGAGACGAGCGCCTCCAGGTCCTCATAGCTGAGGTTCATCCGGTTTACACCGGGATTGCCGAGGATGAACTCGTCGCCCAGGTGCGAGCTCTGATGATACACGCGCGTCACGAACGACCACGGTCCGCGGCGATAGCTCAGCGGCAGGCCGATCCAGTAGTCCGCGTTCACCAGGTCATTGGAGGCGGCGTCCAGATTGAACAGGGCGAAGACCGCGCCCTGGATTCCGATCTGCGAGCCGCCGCTCTCGCCGAAGAAGCCGGTGGCGAGCCCGAAATACTCGCCGAAGGCGACGCCGGCGGCGCTGAACTCCTGCGCCGGCGTCTTGTAGCGCTGGTAGCTCATGGAGAATCGCGGCTGACGCGGATCGGCCAGCAACGGCGCGAACAGCTCATCCTCCGGAAGCATCCGGAAATCCAGCGACGCCGCTCCGGCTTCCGCCGCGGCGGGCGGCCACGCGCAATCCGCGGATCCGTCCCACACCAGCGCCTTCACCCCGCCGGTCTTCAGCACCAGCCGCTCGATGTCGCGCCGCTGGGACGGCCCGAGGCAGGCGCGCGCCGTGAGCGTGGCCGCCCCGTCCGGCGTCAGCGACCGGACCTTCAAACCGAGGCCGGGGAAGCGATCATCCAACAGGGCGTCGAGATAGCCCCGGGTGTATGCCGTGTCCCCCGCCGGGAGCGACGGCGCCGGCAGGACGGCGGCGATGGAGACGACGACTGCGACTGCGATGCGTCGCGCGCTTGCGTGGATCAATGTCACAGCCGCATTCCGAAAATATTCGCTCCGGACGATTGTACGTGATTTCACGTATATAACGTATAAATCCGGGCACGCTAATCTTGTCGTCGGCCGCGCCGACGCCGACTTCAAACCCCGGAAAAATAACGCGGCGGTGATCGGGGGTGCGGTAATTTGTAACTTCTTCCCGTAACGGGGTAGGATGAAGCCCCCTCAAGGAGCAGTCGGCAGAGGGAAAAATGGAGGGTAGAACATGAAGAAATCAAAAGCCGAGACCCTGAACATCCCCGCGGTCGCCAACGGACACGGAGGGCTGGAGGCCGACTTCACCGCCGGCAACCAGAGCGTCTCCGAGCTCGAACGCTGGCTCGCGCGCAAGATCCTCGAATTCACCGGCGATTCGCCGTTGTGTCTGCGGCTCTGGAACGGCGAGGAAATCAAAACCTCGAACGCGCCCCAGGTCACGCGGGTGATAATCCGCGACCGCGGGGCGCTGTACAAGCTCGCCGGTTATCCGGACCTGCACTTCGGCGATCTCTACAGCGTCGGACGCATCGAGATCGAAGGCGATCTGGTGAAATTCCTGGAAGCCATCTACCGCGGTGTGGCGCGCTCGTTCCAGAACGGACTACTCAAGAAGCTGCAAGGGCTGCGCAATCGTCCGCGCGCCAACACCCTGAACGGCTCGCACGACAACATCCACCACCACTATGACATCGGCAACGATTTCTACGAGCTCTGGCTCGACAGCGAGGCCATGCAATACACCTGCGCCTATTTCCCCGATCCGGCGATGACGCTGGAGGCGGCGCAGCGCGCCAAGATGGACCACGTCTGCCGCAAGCTGCGGCTGAAGCCCGGTGACCACGTGGTCGAGGCGGGCTGTGGCTGGGGCGGGCTGGCGCGCCACATGGCGCGCCACTACGGGGCGAACGTACGCGCCTATAACATCTCCCATCAGCAGGTGCTGTACGCACGCGAGAA
>MFSY01000127.1:9787-15390 GCA_001785175.1 Candidatus Muproteobacteria bacterium RIFCSPHIGHO2_01_FULL_65_16
GGCCTCGACGGCCGGGTCGAGTACGTCGAGGACGATTACCGCAATATCGCGGGCGAATACGACGTCTTCGTGTCGGTCGGCATGCTGGAGCACGTCGGCCGGGATCATTACCGGGGCCTCGGCCGGGTCATAGACGCCTGCCTGACGGAGACGGGCCGCGGTCTGATCCATTCCATCGGGCGCAACAAGGCCGAGCCCATGAACGCCTGGATCGAACGGCGCATCTTCCCCGGCGGTTATCCCCCCACCCTGCGGGAAATGATGGAGATATTCGAACCCAATGATCTGGCCGTGCTCGACGTGGAGAATCTGCGCCTGCACTACGCCCGGACGCTGGAGCACTGGCTCGGACGCTTCGAGCGCAACGCCGAAAGGGTGGAGGAAATGTTCGACGTGAATTTCACGCGCGCCTGGCGGCTCTATCTCGGCGGCTCCATCGCCGCGTTCACCGCCGGGACGCTGCAGCTGTTCCAGGTCGCCTTCGCGCGCGACGCCAACAACGACCTGCCCTGGTCGCGGGAGCATTTGTACCAGTCCGAGAATAGCTGACAGCCCGGGGGAAAAGCTGATAGCTATAGATAGTGCTTGCGCTCGCGGCGCCGGCGGCCGGCGCGCTGCACCACCACGCCGCGCACATGGAACGCGCCGGTCAATTCGACCGCGGGATGACCTTCGCTCAGCGCCTTGAGATACCTGCGCGCGCCCTCCACCACGAACCGGCGAAACAACGTCTCGCCGGCGTAGTCCACGACGACGTAGGCGCCGTCCCGCGGCGGCAGCGCCGGATCCACGATGATGATCTGTCCCTCCAGGAACTCGGGCGCCATGCTGTCGCCGATCACGCGCAGGGCGTAGGGCTCGGCCTCGGCGCAGCCACCGATCTCCTGGTGGTCGCCGGCTGGCGCCGGGATGATGGCGATGGTCTCGCGCGAAGTGGTCATGGACGGGCTCCCGCGGCGGGGTGAAGGGGTTCGAATGGTTTCCCGCCGCCGGTTTCGCAGCATGCGCGTGCCGCTCGGCGCCTGTCAACAGTCCGAAAAATTACTGAGAGTATGATTTTCAGCGCAGAGAACGCAGAGCGCGCAGAGAAGGATCTGTTTTAGTTTCAATAACTCCACGTCCCCGCATCTCCGCGATGAGAGGGGCCCTATAAATCTGCGCTAATCTGCGAAATCTGCGGATAATTGAGCTTGTCTTCTTGGCGTTCTTGGCGGTTCAAAATCATATTCATCTAGAAATTCCAGGTCGCCATCAGGCCGGGGCCGGGCTCGCCGAGCGCCGGATCACCGCCTCAACGAGCGCCACCTTCACCAGATCGGGATTCACCACCTCGGGCAGCAGGAGACGCAGGTGGTAGAGTTTTTCCGCCTGCCGACAGGCGGCGCGTTCGAGGCGGTCGCGCGTCGCGCGCGTGAGGTTGTCGTGCGTAAGGAGCGCGGCCGCATGCCAGTCGTGATAATCGCGCACCAGCGCGGCGTCCACCCGGAGCCGCCACTCCGCGCGCAGCAGCAGTTCCGGAAAGGATTCCGCGCCGAGCTCCCGGCCCACGAGCGCATCTTCCAGGCGGCAGCCCTCCAGGCCGAGACCGGCGCCCGATTCGTCGCGCCGGAACCACTGCGCCCGGGCGTGGGGGCCGGCGGCCGTGTGCACGAGCCGGCTGAGGATCTCGCAATGCGTCGGCGCCGCGCGCGGGTCGCGGTTCTCGCTCGCGGACTCGATGCTCGGCGCAAAAAAACTTTTGTCGCCCGCCAGGGCCGGCCGCCAGGTGGTGTCGCTGACGCGCGGCGGCGAGCCGCGGTCCAGGGTGCTCGTGAGCAGCGCGAGCGGCGACTGCTCCGCGGCATCCAGCAGCCACAATTCCAGCTTGTCCGCCAGCGGGAACGGCAGCGGCGGCAGGCGGCGCAACACCTCGATGAAGGCGCCGGTGCGTTCGGTGTCTATCAGGTTGCCGCCGCCGTCGGGGCGCCAGACGCCGTAGGTGGAATAGCGCGCGCCGCGGTTCATGATCTGCACCTGCCAGGTGACGCCGTCGGTGCTCATGGCCCGGAAGCCGGGGGCCTCCACCAACTGGATCGTGCCCTGGTACGGCAACAGCCGCCGCATGCTGTAGAACCTGGCGTCACTCATGCATCCACCTGCACCACCGGCCGCGGGTGAGAAAGTCATACGGCCTGGTTTCAGTGTAGCAGGTTGCTGAAAAACCCCCGGCGCGTTTATACGCCGGGCGTTTTTTTCCGCGCGCGCGGGTGGGCCTGGTCGTAAACCCGGGCCAGGTGCTGAAAATCCAGATGGGTGTATATCTGCGTGGTGGAGATGTCGGCGTGGCCCAACAGCTCCTGCACCGCGCGCAGATCGCCGCTCGACTCCAGCAGGTGCGTGGCGAAGGAATGACGCAGCATGTGGGGATGCACCGGTTGCCTGAGACCGCGCCGCCGCGCCCAGGCGCGCAGCCGCAGCTGCACCGAGCGCGCGCCCAGACGGCCCCCGTCGCGACCGACGAACAACGCCGCCTCGCCCGGGCGCGCCAGGACGGCGCGCTCGGCGAGCCATTTCCGCAGCGCCCCGCAGGCGTGACTGCCGACCGGCGCCAGGCGCGTCTTTCCGCCCTTGCCCGTCACGCGCGCCGCGCCGTCGGCGAGATCCACGTCGCCGACATCGAGCGCCACCAGCTCCGCCAGCCGCAGGCCCGAGGAATACAGCAGCTCGAACAGCGCGCGGTCGCGTCGCCCGAGCGCGCCCTCGCCTTCCGCCGTCATCAGATGCACCGCCTCGTCCGTGGTCAGACTCCGGGGCAGGCGGCGCGCCGGTTTCGGCGCCGCCACGCCGGCCGCGGGATTGTGCGGCGCCAGGCCCTCCCGTAGCAGGTAGCGGTAGAACGTGCGCGTCGCGGACAGCGCGCGCCGGATGCTCTTGCCGGACAGACCCTGGCGGTGCAAGGCGGCGGCGAAGGCGCGGACGCGGGTGTTGTCGAGCCCGCTCCAGCCACGTACGGCGCGGTCGTCGCAGTAGGCGGCGAGCCGCGCGAGGTCGCGGGCGTAGTGCAGACAGGTCAGCGGCGACAGGCGCCGCTCGTGGCGCAGGTGGTCCAGGAAGCGCGCGACCTGCCGGCGGGCGCGCTCATGCATCCGCGCGCCCGTCCCATCGTGGCCCGAAAGCGATGCGCGCCGTCACGTCCGCGTCACGCGGGGCAATGGCGCGCGAGGCCGTGTGTCAGCAGCTCGCCGAGCCGCGCGAGATAGACCGTGCCCATGCCGGGATGAAAGCGGTGCGGATCGGAACTGCCGAGGCACAACGCCCCCAGCGGGACCTTCGTGCCGAGCGGAATCATGGCGCTCGATTTGACCGCGGCCGCCTGCTCGCCGAAGAGGTGCCGCAGCAGGCCGTCCTCGAAGCGGCCGCCGCAGATGGGCTTGCCGGCGCTGAACTGCCGCAGCAGGGAATCGAGCTTCTTGTCTGCGCCGACGATCTCGCGCCGGCCCCCGGCCGCGGCCGGATCGGCGCGGTAAAATATCGCTACCGCGTCCAGCTTGAACTCCCGGCGCAACAGCTCGTACACGGAATCCAGCGCCCCGGCGAGCGAGCCGCTGTCCACCAGGGCGGCGGCGAACCGATGCAGGCGGTCGCCGAGCACGTCGTTCTCGCGCGCGTTGGTGATCAGCTCGCGCAACTGCCGTTCGAGCGCCTGGTTCTGCTCCCGCAGCACCGTCACCTGGCGCTCGATCAGCGACACGGTCTTGCCGCCGGCGGCGTGGGAGATTTTGAGCCCGGCGAGGATCTCAGGGTGGTGCTGGAAATAGTCCGGATTGTCTTCGAGATAGCGGGAGACGGCGTCCTCCCAGGAAAGCTCGTTCTGGTTTTCTCCGGTGGTTGTTTTTTGGCTCATGTGAGATCCAGATCCATGCTGCCTTCGAATACCGTCACCGCCGGCCCCGTCAGCCACACCGGCCGCCCCGGCCCGTCCCACGTCACCTGGAGCACCCCGCCCGGCAGGCTCACCTCTACACTAACATCAAGCAGCCCCCTTTGGCGACCCGCCACCACCGCGGCGCAGGCCCCGGTGCCGCAGGCCGGGGTCTCGCCGGCGCCGCGCTCGTACACCCGCAGGCGGATGTGCGCGCGGTCCACGATCTGCATGTAGCCGGCGTTCACCCGCCGCGGAAACCGCGGGTGGCGCTCGATCAGCGGCCCCTGGGTCGCCACCGGCGCCCGGTCCACATCCGGCACGATCTGCACCGCATGCGGATTGCCCATGGACAGCACGCTCACCTGCGCCACCGTCCCGTCCAGCTCCAGGTCATAGACCTCGGCACGCGCCGGCGCGGTGAACGGAATCTCCGCCGGCTCGAAGCGCGGCGCGCCCATGTTGACGCTCACCCGCCCGTCGGGCTCCAGGCGCGGGACGATGACGCCGGCGATGGTCTCGGCCCTGATCTCGTCCTTGTCCGTCAGGCGCTGGTCGCGCACGAAGCGCGCGAAGCAGCGCGCGCCGTTGCCGCACTGCTCGACCTCGCCGCCGTCGCTGTTGAAGATGCGATAGCGGAAATCGGCGTCGGCGCGCGTGGGGCGCTCGATGAGCAGCACCTGGTCGCAGCCGACGCCGAGGCGCCGGTCCGCGATGCGCCGGATCTGCTCCGCCGTCAGGCGCAGCGGGCGGCGCACGCCGTCGAGCACCACGAAATCGTTCCCCGCCCCGTGCATTTTTGTGAAGGGAGTCCGCATGGTTTAAGCTTACCGCCTGCCCGCGGGCAAATAAACCTGAAAATCGGCGACGTATGTGGCAATTTTTCCAGCGGCAGTTTCACGCCCTGAAGGTCGGTCGGCGGCGCTGGCTGCGCCAGTCCATCGGCGTGCCGCTGGTGGCCGGCGGGCTGCTCGGCTTCCTGCCGGTCCTGGGCTACTGGATGCTGCCGCTCGGGCTCGCGCTGCTCGCGGTTGACTGGCCGGTGGCGCGGCGTCTCTACCGACGGCTGATCGTCTGGTGGGGCCGGCGTCGGCGGCGCGCCAATGACGACGTCGGCGCTATTTCCCCGCCGGGCGCGGGGCTTCCCCGAAAAGACGCAGGTACTCCCGATACACGCAACGATCCATGACCACGAGTATCCCCGCCGCCTGCGCGCGCGCCGCCGCCGGCTCGTTCACCACGCCATCTTGCAGCCACAGCGCCGGGACCGCGAGCGCGATGCACTCGTCCACGATCGCGTCCACGTGCTCCGGGGCCCGGAACACGTCCACGAGATCAATCTTCTCCGGCACCGCGCGCAGGTCCGGATAGGCCTTCTCCCCCAACACGCTCGCCACCGCCGGCCGCACCGGGATGACGCGGTAGCCGAAGCGCTGCAAGGCGCGCGCGACGCCGTGGCTCGGGCGATCCGGTTTCGGCGACAGCCCGACGACGGCGATCACCCGCGCGCGCTCCAGGAGCGCGCGGATCTCGGCGTCGGAGGGATTGCGGAACGCCGTCATCGCGCGTCCGGCGGCAGCGACTCCGGCGCCAGCAGCTCCGCCGTCGTCTCGCGCCGGCGCACGACATAAAACCGGTCGCCGTCCACCATAACCTCGGGCGCGCGCGGGCGGCTGTTGTAATTCGAGCTCATGACCGCGCC
>MFSY01000127.1:15408-29567 GCA_001785175.1 Candidatus Muproteobacteria bacterium RIFCSPHIGHO2_01_FULL_65_16
CACCACCACCAGGTCGCCGGCCTCGACGCCGAGCTCGCGGTCGCGGGCGAGGAAATCGCCGCTCTCGCACACCGGCCCGACAACGTCGTAGACGCGCATGATGCGCGGCGCGTCCACCCGCGCCGGGGCGATGTCGTGCCAGGCGTCGTACAGGGCCGGGCGCAGCAGGTCGTTCATGGCCGCGTCCACGACGGCGAAGTTGCGCTCCAGACCGAGCTTGAGATACAGCACGCGCGTGAGCAGCAGCCCGGCGTTGCCGACGATGACGCGCCCGGGCTCGAGCAGCAGACGCAGGCGCCGGATGCGCGCGCCCAGGCCGTCGAGCTTCGCCAGCAGCGCCGCCGCGTAGTCCTCCGGCTCCGGCGGCGACTCGTCGCGGTAACGGATCCCCAGCCCGCCGCCCAGGTCCAGATGCTCCAGCTCGATTCCGTCCCGCGCCAGGTCGTCCACCAGCTGCGCCACGCGATCGAGCGCGGCGATGAAAGGCGCGATCTCCATCAGCTGCGAGCCGATGTGGCAGGCGACGCCCAGGACGCGGATGTGCGGCAGCTCGCGCGCGCGCCGGTAGACCGCGCCCGCCAGGGCGATGTCAACGCCGAACTTGTTGCGCCTGAGGCCGGTGGCGATGTAGGGATGGGTATTGGGGTCAACGTCGGGATTGACGCGCAGGCTCACCGGCGCGCGCGCCTTGAGCTCGCCCGCCACCTGGTTCAGCGTCTCCAGCTCCGCGGCCGACTCCACGTTGAAGCAGTAGATGCCGGCCGCGAGCGCGCGCCGCATCTCGGCCTCGGTCTTGCCGACGCCGGAGAAGACGACCTTGCCCGGATCGCCGCCCGCCGCCAGCACGCGCTCCAGCTCGCCGCCCGAGACGATGTCGAAGCCGCTGCCTGAGCGCGCGAGGATATTCAGCACCGCCAGATTGGAATTGGCCTTGACCGCGTAGCAGACCAGATGGTCACGCCCGCTGAAGGCGCGGTCGAAGGCCGCGTAGCCCCCCTCGATCAGGGCGCGCGAGTAGACGTAACAGGGCGTGCCGACCGCCTCCGCGACGGCGGCGACGTCCACACCCTCGGCGTACAGGCGCCGATCGCGATAAACAAACGGATTCAAAGGGAGCCTCTAAAAATTCCGTTTTCTTGACAGAACATCAAGCTCACCGCGGAGGCGCAGAGGCGCGGAGTTGTTGAAGCAAAAAAACAGATTTTTTTCTCTGCGTGCTCTGCGTTCTCTGCGGTGAAAATCACGCTTTCAGTAATTTTTCCAGGTTCCCACAGGTAAATCATGAAGTTGCTTAACAGGCTGCTGAAAAACTCGTTTTTCAGCAGCCTGCGGTGCGGTCGAGGGACCGACCGCCATTTTTCAAACACCCAAGTGTTTGAAAAATGAAGCAAAGCAAAAATCGCATTTTTGCTTTGCGTGGCTGAAAAAGTCCTGGATGGACTTTTTCAGCAACCTGTTAAGGCTGCGGCGCCGGCGTTTTTGTCGGCGCCGCGCCCGCCGGCGGCGGCGGCGGTTCCGGCATGTACAGCGGACCCTTCTTGCCGCAGCCGCCGAGAAGCACGAGCGCGCCGGACAGGACGGCCAGCATGGCCAGGGCCAGCGGCAAGGGGTTGCGCAAGCGGGCCGGTGTCATCGCGCTAGCTTAACCCGCGGCGCCGGCCCCTGTCACCCGCGCGCGGATGCAAAAAACAGAACGGGGAGGAATGTCTCCTCCCCGTCATGCGCCCGCTTCCGGAAGCCGGTGGTTAAAACTTGTACGTCAGCGCGAACGCTATCACCGGGTAACGTTTGAAATCCGACATCGAGCTTTCCGCTTCCTGCTCTTCCTGCGCCAGGGACGCGGCCGTGACGACACTTCCGGTGGCGGTTAGCTTCACGTCCGGCGAACCCTGAAAGAGAATGCCGAGATCGGCGCCGAAGCTAAGACCCTTGCCCTTGGCCGCGTTGCCCCAGCCGACGCCGAGATAGGGGGCGGTTTTCTTGAACGTGACCTTGCCCGTCAGCGTGCCGACCTGGGCCGAGGTATAGGTGGCGCCGCCGATGTTATAACTGGCGGCGGGTTCGGCGGTCACCGTGAATTCGTTCTTGTTGTAGACCACGCCGGCGGTGAGGCGGAAGGTCCCGGAGAACGGATGCCAGTCGAGCAGCAGATCGCCCGATTTCAGGTCCAGTTCTAACTTGTAGTTGATGTCGCTCTCCATGGTGGTCTTGTCATAGCTGTAACGATTGATGCCGAACCGCACATTGGTCATGGAAGTGGTCGCGGCGGTAAATTCGGCTCCATACCCGAGCGTGCCGACCTTGACGGAAACGCCGGATCCGTCCGCGCGCGCCAGTTGGGAACACAATACGGCCGTTAACGCAGCAACAGCGATAAAGCCCTTTTTCATGGTTCATCCTCTCTGAGTTTGGAAATCCGCGCCTTCGCCCCGGACACAACCGTCCGACCCGGGAGGGCGCCGACACCAAAAGTGTAGACCATGCGCGCGCTGCCAGCCCGCCGGCGGCTCAGGCGCGGACCAGCACGATGTCGTATCCCATAAGCTCGGTCTTTATGTCGTCCCAGGCAAGCAGCCCGACGGCGGGCATGGCGCCCGCCTGCGGCACGCCGCGGCCGACCCACTGCTTGACGAGGGCGATGGCGGGGGCGGCGGAGATGGCCGGGCCGCTGGCGTCGCGCGCCATGAGATAAATGGAGTGGCTGACCGGCTGGCCCCCTTTCTGGCCGTGGATCAGGACCCGCATGCCGGCGCCGACCCGGCCGCGACCCAGTCCCGGGCCGCCGGATCGGAGCAGCAGGGCCGCCGCCCGGGGCAGGTTCTCGATCAGGCCGCGGCGCCGGACCCGGCCCAGGCCGGCGATGACAAGACGATTGAACCAGGTGGGCGGGCCGATGCGGCAGGTCACCGTCTGGGCGCCGTAGCGGCGCGGAAACAGGTCGAGATCGGGCATGGCGCACAGATAGCCGCGGCGCCGGCCCACGGGCGGCGGAAAGTGCACGGTTTCCGGCCGCTGGCGCGCGCGGCCGCGCTCGCGGGAGCGCTTCGGGCCGCCGTCGTAGGCGAGCACGGCGCGCACCGCGGCGACCTCGCGCCGGTCGCCGCGCCCCGGGGAGACGAAGGTGTGGATCTCGCCGATGCGGTCGAACTCACCCCGCATCAGATCCACGAGCGCCGCGGACACCGCGGGCACGGCGGCGGCGCCGGAGACGATCAGGCTGCCGCTCTTTTCCGCGCGCCGCGCCAGTTGCGCGATGTTGGCCACGTGCTCGCGCGTCTCCGCCGGATCCACGTAGTGCACGCCGAGATCGGCGCAGGCCTCCGCCACACGATAGTCGCGGGCGTGAAACGGCCCGCTGGTGTTGACGACGGCGAACACGCCGTCCAGGGCCCGGCGCATGGAAGCGGCGTCATTGATGTCAACCGGAATGACGGTTGCGCCGATCTCCCGCGCGCGGCGCGCGCCCTTGCGCCGCAGGTCAACGCCGAGCAGGCATTCCACGAGCGGGGACCGGGACAACGCGGCGCCGATGCGCCGGCCGAAGGCGCCGAACTCTCCCAACACCAGTACTTTTCTTTTTTGCATGCGCATGACGGCCGCCCGCGTCAACCGCGCCGGCGGCTGCGCGCGATTATAAACGCAATCACCGCCCCGGTCATGGATGCGGCGCGCCGGATGCAGGCGCGGCCGGCGGCCGCTTTTACCTGCGCTATAATTAATTGGAAGCCATCAAAAACACCCGAACCGCAGATGAACGCAGATTAATGAAGAGATAAACGCGGATTTATCGCATGAATTCTTCGTATATCTGCGTTCATCCCTGGAAATAAATCCGCGTTAATCCGCGGTTAAGGTATCTTGAGATAGGTTCTAACATCATCGTCGCCGCGCCATGTCAGCCACGCACACACCTTCGCTCCACCAGTTCTTCCGGCACCATTTGCAGCCCGGCTTCCGCGCCCATGGTCTTATCGAGATGGCGCCGCTGGATTACGTGAGCGACATCCTGGCGCGCTTCGCCCAGACCCAGGTGCTGTACGCGCTGCGCGATTCCGAGGGTCGTCCGCTCGAGCACATCGTGGACATGCTCTCGGCCCTGCTGCTGGCCCAGGAACGGAAAACCACCGGCGGGCGCGCGCGCGAGCGCTTCGTCATCCGGCATCTCGGGGAATACACCCTGTTCATGAGCGGGTTGTTTCGCGAGCGTCTGGCCGCGCGCGGCGAGATCGGTTATTACGTCGAGCACGGCCGCGGCGCCTTCCGGCGCTGCGCCGACTATGAATACAACCAGCAGCGCCGGCGACTCTACCGTCTTCTGTGTCGGGAATTCGGGCACATCTCCGATGTCCTCGACCACATGCGGCGCCGGACCCTGCCGCTCGCGCCGGGGGCCGATTCCATGCTGGCGGCGTTCTGGCACGCATAATCTCCCCCTCTCTCCCGGCGCGGCCCCGGCCCTGCCGGCTGTAACCCGTTGTCCCGGATACAGATTCCCGCCGCTGTCAACCACGGCCGCCCGGCCGCGTTGTTACCTCTGTTACAACCGCAATAACGGAGGCATGTCATGAAATTATTTTCCTGGATGGCGGCCGGCGTTCTGCTGGCCTTGTGTTCGTTGCCGGCGCTGGCCGACGACGACAACCGCGGCGACCGGAGCAACGAGCGCCTGGATCGCCGCGGCGACGCCGTCAACGAACGTCTCGACGATCGCGGTGACAGCATCAACGAGCGCCTGGACCGGCGCGGGGAGGCGATCAACGAGCGTCTCGACCGGCAGGCCGAGCGCGCCCGTTCCGAGGGCAAGGAGGCGCTGGCCGATCGCCTCGATCGGCGCGGCGACGTCATCGAGAACCGCCTGGACAAAAATGGCGACCGCATCGAGAACCGTCTCGACCGCAAGGGCGACCGCGTGGAGAACCGCCTCGATCGGCGCGGCGACCGGGCCGAAAACCGGTCTGACCGGCCTCGTTCACCGCCGTATGTTCCGCCGCACCGCGGCGATCAGTCTCCGCCGCGCGGCGGCTTCCCGCACCTGCCGCCCCGGCGCGCCGATCTCCCGCCGCCCAATGCCGGTGACCGGATCAACGACCGTCTCGACCGGCGCGGCGACTTCGCCAACGAGCGCCTCGACCGGCGCGGCGACGCCATAAACGAACGCCTCGACCGCCGGGCCGGGCGCGCGGAACTGGCGGGTCAGGACGGCCGGGCGCGGCATCTGGATCGCAGGGGCGACCGCATCGAGAATCGCCTCGACCGGCGCGGCGACCGGATGGAGAATCGCCTGGACCGGCGCGGCGACCGGATGGAAAATAGGCAGGACCGCCGCGGCGAGCGCTTCGGTCAGCCCGGTCAGCACCGTGGCGGGGGGCGCGCGCACCAACAGGCGCGCCATAATCCCGGACACGACCGCGGCATGGCGTCGCGTCACGGCGGGGGCCGTGTCGCCGCCACCGGCGGCATGCGCGGCGGCGGGCGGCGCTAGCACCGGCTATCAGATCGCCTATGCGCATCCGGGCGGAAACGGCAAACGACGTCACGCAATGGGGAGCAGGCCCTGGACTCCACGCACGCCCTGGACCGTTTTCTCGCCGGTGTCGAACGGCGCGCCTTTGTGACGGCGCGCATCGCCACCGGCAACCCGGATGATGCGCTCGATCTGGTGCAGGAGGCGATGATGCAATTGGTAAGACGTTATGCCGGACACGACGCGCAGGAATGGGGGGCGCTGTTTCACCGCATCCTCCAGAACCGGATTCAGGATTGGCGCCGGCGGACGCGCGTGCGCAACCGCTGGCGCGCCTGGTTCGACGCGCGCGACGAGGACGAGGCCGCCGACCCGGTCGCGGCCATCGCCGTGAGCGGCGGCCCCGGGCCGCAGGAACAGGCGGCGAGTACCGGGGCCATGGCCGCGCTCGAGGCGGCGCTGCGGACGCTGCCGGCGCGCCAGCAACAGGCGTTCCTGCTGCGCGCGTGGGAGGGCCTGGACGTGGAGCAGACCGCGCGCGCCATGGGCTGTGCCGCGGGCAGCGTCAAGACGCACTATTCGCGCGCGCTGCACGCGCTGCGTGAGCTGCTGGAGGACCACTGGGGTGACTGAAGACAGGGAAAAGCATTTTCTGGACGCGGCCCGGCGCGTCCTGAACCAAGCGGAGCGCGACCTGGACGGCGCCACGCGCGCGCGGCTGCGCGCCGCGCGCGCCCGGGCGCTGAACGAAGGCCGCCGCCCGTGGACCCGGCCCGGGGCGTGGTGGCTGCCGCTCGGCGGATTCGCGGCCGCCGCGGTCGTCGTGCTCGCCGTCGCGCTCTGGTTCGCCGCCCCCTCGGGCGCGCCGCCCGGGATCGAAGACCTGGAGCTGCTGACCGCGCTGGACAATCAGGAGCTTTACGATGAGCCCGAGTTTTACCGCTGGCTCGCGGGAACGGCCGATGCCAGTTGACTGGTGCGCCCTCGGGCTCGCGCTGCACATGGCCCTGGCCGAGCCCGCGCCGGAGGAACAGGCCCCGCCGGACGCGGAGCTGCTTGAGTTTTTGGCCGGCTGGGAGACCGCCACGGGCCAATGGGACGAAACCATGACGGACGAAAACAACGTGCTTCCGCCGGACGCGCAACCCGAGGAGACGCCGCATGAATAGACGCCTTCTTGTCCTGTGCCTGCTGCTTCTGGCGCCGGCGCTCGCAAGCGCCGGCGATACCGCGGCCGATGACTGGGGCCAACTGAGCGCCGAGGAACAACGGGTGTTGCGGCCGTTCGAGCAGCGCTGGAACGAGCTGCCGCCCGAGCGCCGCGAGCGCCTGCGCCAGGGCGCTCGGCGCTGGAACGCCATGCCGCCCCAGGAACGGCGGGAGACGCGGCGGCGTTTCGAGCGCTGGCAGCAGACGAGCCCACAGGAGCGCGAGCGGATCCGGCAGCGGTTCGAGCGCTTCCGCAGCCTGCCGCCGGAAGAGCAGGAGCGCCTGCGGCGCCAGCATCAAACATTTAAAAACCTGCCGCCGGAGCGGCGCCGGCAGTTGCGCGAGCAGTGGAACCGCATGCCGCCGCAAGAGCGCCAGCGTTTCCGGGAAGACCGCGGTCAGCGTCCCGGCATGCAGGCGCCGGGGCGCGGGTCCGCGGCCGGACCCGGTTACGGATCAGAACGCCGGCCCGGTTATGGGCCCGAAGCCGGGCGCGGCCCGGGACGACGGGACGCGGAACCGGCTCCAGGTTCCGGTTATGGATCCGAGCGCAGGCCCGGCTATGGACCCGGAGGGGGGCCCGGACCCGGACGCAGAGCCGGCCCGGCCACGGGCGGTCCACAACCGCGCCCGCCCGCCGGACCGCAACGCTGAAATCAGCTAAGTTTGTTGAAAAAGCCCTTCCATGGCCTTTTTCAACGCGAAAAGCAAAAAGTGTGATTTTTGCTTTTCTCCATTATTCAAAGGCGTAGCGCCTTTGAATAATGGCGGTACATCCATGTACCGCACCGCAGTCTGTTGAAAAACTCGTTTTTCAACAGACTGCTAGCGCTTGTCCGCCTTCCCGCGCACCTCGTGCGCCGGGTATTTCTCCTCGTTAAGCTCGATCTTGCGCCGGGCGGCGTCCAGCAGGTCCACGCCCAACAGGTCGGCCATGCGGGTGAGATAGATGAAGACGTCCGCCATCTCCTGCTCGACCGCGCGCAGGGTCTGCTCCGGCAGCTGTCTGCTCTGCCCCTCGGTCAGCCACTGGAAGTGCTCGACCAGTTCGGCCGCCTCCACGATCAGCGCCATGGAGAGGTTTTTCGGCGAGTGGAACTGCTCCCAGTCGCGCGCCCGGGCGAAGCGGCGCAGGCGTTCCTTGAGTTCCTCCAGCCCCGTCACGGTCGGTATTGGAACCACGGATTCAGGCGGGCAGCGCCTGCTCGACGCGCTGGATGCCGCCACGCCCATGGCGCAGCTTGCTCTGATACATCGCCTGATCCACGTGCTCGAGCATGCTCTTCAAATCCCCGCCGTGCTGCGGCGCCTCCGCCAGGCCGATGGACAGGCTGAGATCTATCGCATGGCCGCCGGACCAGCTGGAGATCACCCGCTGCAGGCGCTCGGCGACGGTGCCAGCGCGATCGAGGTCGGTCTCGGGCAGCATCAAGATGAACTCGTCGCCGCCGAAACGCGCCACCACGTCCGAGGCGCGCACCGCGTCGGAGATCACCCGCGCGACCTCGGCCAGCACCCGGTCGCCGACATGGTGGCCGTGGGTGTCGTTGACGTTCTTGAAGCGGTCGAGGTCGGCGAACAGTACCACCAGCGGCGTGCGGTGGCGCTCGTGGTCGCGGAACAGATCCTCGGCCCGCTCGTACAGGGCGCGGCGGTTGAGCAGCCCGGTCAGCATGTCCACGCTGCGCTCGATCTCGAGCTGGCGCTTCGCCCGCTCCAGCCCGGCCGTGAGGGCGTAGGCGTAGACCACGATGATCCCGCCGAACAGCATGAAGAAGGCGACACTCGGCGAAAGCGCGCTCAGATAGTCCGGCAGCCGGGCGACGATCGTCAACAGCACGAGCACGAAGCTTCCGATCGCGGCCTCGGCGAAGAACCGCAGGCCGTAGCGCATGCCGTTGCCGAATATCACCACGAGATAGACCAGGAAGCCGGGCGAGACGATGGCGGAATCCACCAGCACCGCGACCGACACCGCGCACAGGTCCACCCACATGGCCGCGCGCCAGCGCCACGGCGCGATCGGGTGGCGCCGCGCGTGCCACAGCAGCAACGAGACCAGCGTCACATAGACGGCGAAAAAGGCGTTGATCGCGCCGAGGCCGATCCAGGCGCCGTCGGAAAGCATGTCGCCGAGGTTGAAATACAGAAGCCCCAGCCCCCAGAACAGATAGCGCGTCATGTATTGCGCGCGCTGCTCCGCCCACGACGGCGTGCGGGTGATGTCCCCGTTCCTCCGGGGGGCCGTGCGCCGTTCGGCGGCATTGCGCCGTTCGGCCGTGTTGCGACGGTTCTCCATCCTCTCTACCCTCCTGCGATCGCCGTTGGCGGCGTTATTTTTTCGCGCCCCCTACGCCCGGGCGCAGTCGCAAAAAGTCTTCCGTGACCGTGACCTCAACTCCTCATCTGCAATCCCTCAGCCGTAGGCCAGGCGCTTGCGCGCGCGCCGCAGGGCCTCGCGCACCTGCGCCGGCGCGGTGCCGCCGAGGTGGCGGCGCGCCTTGACCGAGCCCTCCAGGGTCAGGATCTCAAACACGTCCTGCTCGATCGCGGGACTCAGGCCGCGCAACTCCTCCAGATCCAGCTCCGCCAGGTCCCGGCCGGTGTCGAGGCCCAGGCGCACCGCCCGGCCGACGATCTCGTGGGCATCGCGGAACGGCACGCCCTTGCGCACCAGGTAATCGGCGAGATCGGTCGCCGTCGCGTAGCCGCGGGCGGCGGCGCGCGCGAGATTGTCGCGCTTGATCGTCGTCGCCGGCAGCATGCCGGCGAACGCCTTGAGGCAGCCGAGCACGGTGTCGAGCGTGTCGAACACCGGCTCCTTGTCCTCCTGATTGTCCTTGTTGTAGGCAAGCGGCTGCGCCTTCATGACCGTGAGCAACGCCATGAGATGGCCGTAGACGCGGCCGGTCTTGCCGCGCACCAGCTCCGGCACGTCGGGGTTTTTCTTCTGCGGCATGATCGAGGAGCCGGTGCAATAGGCGTCCGGCAGCTCGATGAAATCGAACTGGCCGGACGACCACAGCACCAGCTCCTCGGCCATGCGCGACAGATGCGTCATGATCAGCGCCGCGGCGGCGGCGAATTCGACGGCGAAGTCGCGGTCCGAGACCGCATCAATGGAGTTTTCCGCGGGCGCGTCGAAGCCGAGCAGCTTCGCGGCGTAGGCCCGGTCTATGGGAAAGCCGGTGCCGGCCAGGGCCGCGGCCCCGAGCGGCATGATGTTGACGCGCCGGCGGCAGTCGCGCAGACGCTCCTGATCGCGCGCAAGCATCTCGAACCAGGCCAGCATGTGGTGCCCGAAGGTCACCGGCTGCGCCGCCTGCAGGTGGGTGAAGCCCGGCATCAGGGTCTCGACCTCGCGTTCGGCGACCTCCAGGATCGCCTCCTGCAGGCGCTGGATGGCGCGGCCGACGTCGTCAATGCCGTCGCGCAGATAGAGGCGCAGATCGGTGGCCACCTGGTCGTTGCGCGAGCGCCCGGTGTGCAGCTTCTTGCCGGCCTCGCCGATGCGGTCAATGAGGCGCGCCTCGATGTTCATGTGCACGTCCTCGAGCTGCGTGCTCCAGGCGAAGGCGCCGGCCTCGATCTCGGACTCGATCGCCTTGAGGCCGGCGACGATGGCCGCGCAGTCCTTGGCGGACAGAACGCCGACGTGCTCCAGCATCTGCGCGTGCGCGATCGAGCCCATGATGTCATGCCGGTACAGGCGCCGGTCGAAGCCGACCGAGGCGGTGAAGGCCTCGACAAACTCGTCGGTGGATTCGGTAAAGCGGCCGCCCCACGGTTTTTCCTTGCTCATGGTGTTGTGCGTTGTTTTTGGCGTCATTTTCTGCCGACGAGTTGCGTGACGTCTGCTGTTGTTTTTTATTCCGCTACCGTTTTATTCAGGCGCCGGCGGGGCGGGCAATGGTGTCCCGCGCGCGCCGGCCGCCCATCCGTGGCGGTAATCCGATTATCGGTAATAAATTGTTGTACCCGAGTTGCCGCGCTATGTTTGCGCTTGTAGTTGAGTTGCCTGGTTCGGACTCTCCTTTGTGCACCCCCACCCCGAATTCCGAACCGGGTCTTCAGCCCCCCGCGTATGCGGGGGGTTTTTTTTGATCGCGCGCGGGCCGTCCGGCGAAGGGGAGAGAGTATACTTGAGATGATAATCAAATGAAGCGTGGTGGCGGCGCGCGCGCCCGCGGGCCAAGCCTCTGATATTTATAATTAATCGGTGGCAGCGCCGCCGGCCCGTGGCTTGCGTCCCAGCGCGCAGAAGCGGTTAAATCGGAATCTTAAATCGGAATTCATGGTGTAACCGCAAGGCCCTGAAAAATAGGCCTTTCAGCGCATTGCTAAACTGATTCCCATGTCCCGGACCGCAACCAGAGAGCATCACTACCTGCCGAATTTCGGGTCGTTCGCCATGGCGGCGCGGTTCCTGATCTTCGCCGAGCTGCTCGCCATCATCATAACCATAGGGCGCAACCACATCTTCGATGAACAGGCGTGGCAGGAACTGAGCCTGTTGTCGGCGTTCGCCCTGACGATCGCGTTCTGCAGCATCGTGGTCCTCAAGCTCGCGTCGCCGCTGCTGCGGCGGCTGCCACCGGCGCTCGGCTCGACCGTGGTCGTGCTGCTGCTGCTCGCGGTCACCGCCGCGGGCACGGAGGCGATCGTCCTCGCGCTCCACGATCTGCACATCATCCCCGAGCGCTGGCCGCCGTGGCGCGACTCGCTGCTCATGCGCAGCCTGATGATCTCCGCCATCACGGGCACGCTCGGCATGCATTATCTGATTCTCAAATACCACTCCGACCGGGACGCCAAGACGCAGCAGGAATCCAGGATGCAGGCGCTGCAATCGCGCATCCGCCCGCACTTCCTGTTCAACAGCCTGAACAGCGTGGCCAGCCTCACGCACAGCGACCCAAAGCGGGCCGAGGCGGTGCTGCACGACCTGGCGGACCTGTTCCGGGTGCTGCTCGCGGACGCGCGCAAGCTCGTGCCGATATCGGCCGAGCGCGAGATCTCGCGCCAGTACCTGGAGATCGAGAAGCTCCGGCTCGGCGACCGGCTGCAGGTGAAATGGAACGTCAACAACATCCCCAACTCCGCCCAGGTCCCGGCCCTCACCCTCCAGCCGCTGCTGGAGAACGCGATCTATCACGGCATCGAGCCCCGGTTCGCCGGCGGCACGATCAAGATTGACATGTGGGCCGAGGGCGGCACCCTCAATATAATGATCAGCAACCCGCTCCCGGAAGTGCGCCGCGACGGTCGCGGCCGGGGCAACAAGCTCGCCCAGGAAAACACCCGCGAGCGCCTCGCGACCCAGTTCGGCGACGCGGCCAGCATGCAGACGTTCGAGGAGGGCGGCCAGTACCACGTCAAGGTCAAAATGCCCATCCTGCGAGGTTGAAACGGCATGGAACTATCTCTTAAGGAACGGTTGTCCGGCTGGTTGAAAACCGCGGTCGAGCGCGCGCCGGCGCTCGCCAGCCTCGAGCCCCACCTGGAGGAGGTGGATGCGGATTTCCTGCCGAATTTCTGCCACGGCTGGGTGGTGTTCAACGTCGCGGTCATCGCCGAGATGCTGGCCCTGGTCATCGCGCTGGTCATGCCGCGCAGCGTCCTCTCCCCCACCCTGGCCCAGGACCTGCTGCTGATCTCGGTCTACGTCCAGTGGATCGCCCTCACCGGCACCGCGGTGTTGTGCCTCGCGCGCGGCCGGCTCAACCGGCTGCCGAACCTGCGCGCCCTCGGCACGGCCTATCTGGTGCTGCTCGCCGTCACCATCGCCGTCGCCGAGGCCGCCGTGTGGTTGCTGTGGCTGACCGGCCGCATCTCGACCCCGCGGCCGGTATGGCACGGCGATCTGCACATCCTGAGCCTCACCATCAGCGCCATCATCAACGGCCTGCTGCTGCGCTATTTCCTGGCCAAGCACGAGCTCAAGCGGCGCACCCTGTCGGAGGCGCGCGCCAAGCTCCAGGCCCTGCAGTCGCGCATCCGGCCGCATTTCGTGTTCAACAGCCTGAACATCATCGCCAGCCTCACGCGCAGCGCGCCGGCCAAGGCCGAGACCGCGATCGAGAACATGGCCGATCTCTTCCGCATGATGCTGGCCGAGGACGAGACGCTGGTGCCGGTGAAGAACGAGGTTGACGTGGCCAAGAAATACCTCGCGCTCGAAAACCTGCGCCTCGACAGCCGCCTCCAGGTCGAGTGGGACATCGGCACGTTCCCGCGCAAGGCGGTCATGCCGGTGCTGACGCTCCAGCCGCTGCTGGAGAACGCCATCCAGCACGGGATCGAGCCGCTGCCCGCGGGCGGCGCGGTGAGCGTCAGGCTGTGGGAGGAAAACGACAAGATTCATATTCGCGTGGTCAACCCGCTCCCGGCGAAAAAACCGAAGCGCGCGGAGGCCGCGCCGAGCAGGACCCTGGAAAACATGCGCAGCCGTTTCCAGAGCTACTACGGCGACGCGGCGACGCTGGACGCCGCCGAGAACGACGGGCGCTTCACCGTCACCGTCACCCTGCCGACACGTGGAGGAGAATCATGAGAATACTGATCGTTGACGACGAAAAATTGGCGCGCGACCGCCTGCGCGAGCTGTTGTCGGATATCGGCGGGTGCACGGTCGTGGGCGAGGCCATGAACGGCGCCGAGGCGGTGGAAAGAACAGCCGAGCTCAACCCGGACGTGCTGCTGATGGACATCCGCATGCCGGGCATGGACGGGCTCGAGGCCGCCATGCACCTGATGGGCATGGAAAACCCCCCGAGCGTGATCTTCACCACCGCCTACGACCAGCACGCCCTGGACGCGTTCGAGGTCAACGCGGTGGACTACCTGCTCAAACCCATCCGCAAGGACCGTCTGGCCAACGCGCTCACCAAGGCGCGCAAGCTCACCATGAAGCAACTGCAGGAGATCAGCCAGGCGCGCAAGGAGCCGCCGGCGCGCACGCACCTGAGCGTGCATCTGCGCGGAAACATCCGCCTGGTGCCGATACCGGACGTCATTTATTTCCTCGCCGACAGCAAATACGTCGTCGTGCGCACCGCTTCCGAAGAGCACCTGGTGGAGGATTCGCTGATCCATCTGGAGCAGGAATACGGCGGCCGCTTCCTGCGCGTCCACCGCAACGCCCTGGTGGCCACGGCCTTCATCAAGGGCATCGAAAAAAGTCCCGCCGGCACCTGGCAGGTGAACCTGAGGGGGACAGACAAAAAACTCGAGGTCAGCCGCCGGCACACCGCCGGGGTGCGCCGCTGGGCGCGCAATCGGCCGATGTAAAACACGAGGACGGAGGACTGAGGACTAAGCAGGAGATTTTCCCTGGTCTTTACTCAGTCCTCAGTCCTAAGTCCTCGGAACTCGATGGGGTATAATCGCGCCTCCGATCCACGCGTCCCGGACTGACCCGCCCGTGAACACCCTGCGCCTAGGTACCCGTAAAAGCCAGCTCGCCTTGTGGCAGGCGGAGTACGTG
>MFSY01000128.1:0-443 GCA_001785175.1 Candidatus Muproteobacteria bacterium RIFCSPHIGHO2_01_FULL_65_16
GCTCGAGGTGCAGCGCTCGCTGGATTACTTCGACAGCCACTTCCGCCAGGCGCCGATCGGCCATCTGGTGTTGACCCCGATGGCGCGTCCGGCGCCGGGCCTGGTGGAGCATCTCCAGTCCAACCTGGGCGTGAGCGTGCACGAATTGGACTTGGCCATGTCGGTGCGTTGCTCCATGGAGATTCCGGCCGTCGCGCAGGCCCGGTGCCTCGCGACCATCGGCGCGGCCCTGCGTCAGGAGGAGAAGGCGCTGTGAGACAGCAGGTTAATCTGTATCAACCGATCTTCCGCCGGCAGGAGAAGAAATTCTCCGCCGCGGCCATGTTGCAGGCGACCGGCGTGGTGGTCGCGGGCGTGGTCCTGCTGTACGCCTACACCCAGTGGCAGGTCAGCTCGCTGCGCCGCGAGGTGCAGCGGGCGGACCAGCAGTACGCCACCGTGAA
>MFSY01000128.1:459-5968 GCA_001785175.1 Candidatus Muproteobacteria bacterium RIFCSPHIGHO2_01_FULL_65_16
ATCATGCAGCGCGGCATATTCAGCAACACCCTGGGCTTCTCCGATTATTTTGTCTCGTTCTCCCGGCAGTACACCCCGGGAGTCTGGATCACTGGTTTCGACATCGTCGGCGGCGCGGAGCAGTTGTCCCTGCAGGGGCGCAGCACCAATCCGGAGCTCGTGCCGCGTTACGTGCAGCGGCTTTCGTCCGAGAAGCGGCTGGCCGGCATCGAATTCCAGGTGTTCCAGATGAGCCGCGCTGGGACCTACGTGGATTTCACGCTCAAGACCGCGGGCGCCCACGCCGGGGCGACGCCATGATGGAGGACATCAAGCTTCAGTATAAAAAACTCGCCGATCGGATTGACGAGTTGTCGCTGCGCGAGCGCGGCGTAATCTTCGTCAGCATCCTCGCGGCGCTTTACCTGCTGGCGGCCAACCTGGTGTTCGCGCCGCTGCGCACGGAGCAGAACCGCCTGGAAAACCAGCTCAAGGCCAAGCGCGGTCAGGTGCAGTCGCTCGAAGACCAGATCCAGGCCATTTTGACTGGCGGCGTGCAGGGCGGTGACGAGACGCAGCGCGCGCGGCTCGCCGCGTTGCAGGAGCAGTCGCTCGCCCACGACACCGCCCTGGCCAGGGCGGTGTCCGGGTTGGTGATGCCCAAGGAGATGGCGCGGCTGGTGGAGCAGATACTGCTCAAAAATCGTAACCTGCAAGTGGTCAGGATCGAAAACCTGCCGCCCGCGCCGCTCACGGAAGGCGCCAGGGGTGGGGACGGCGCATCGGCGCGGGGGGACGCCCCGGTCTATAAACATGGTATGCGCATCGAGCTTAGAGGGACCTATCTTGATTTCCTGGCCTATCTCAAGGCCCTGGAAGGACTCCAATGGAAGGTCTTCTGGGGTCAGGTGTCGTTGCAGACCGAGAAATACCCCGCTTCCAGGCTGGTTCTGGTGATTTATACCCTGAGCACGCACGAAGGCTGGATTGCCATCTAACCCGTGAAATGTGGCATGAAAGTTGATATTACTTTAAACATGAAGGTCGGCGCGTCGGCGATCATGGCCGGCCTGCTGGCCTTGGCGCCGGCGGGCCGGGCCGCAGACAGCCTCGCCGGGCTGGCCGATCCGACGCGCCCGCAGACCGATTATGTGTACGATGGGCCGGTGTACGGCGGCGGGCCGGTGTTGCAGTCCACGATGATCGCGCCGGGTTTCAAACGGGCCGTCATCAGCGGCCGGACGTACGGGATCGGCGACAAGCTGGGACGCGCGGTAATCGTGGACATCCAGCCGTATGAGGTGGTGCTGAAGGATGGGGCGGGCGAAAAGCGGCTGCGGCTGGTACCGTCCCTGGCCAAGACCCAAGGCGCCCCGGCGGCCGCCGGCGGGAACCAAGGAGCCGGAAAAAAGTGAGAATAACAAGTGCAACCGACAAGATGACGCCGCGGCTGGCCGCGGCGCTGGCCCTTTCCGCACTGCTCGCGGGGTGCAGCATTTCGCCCGGCTGGCGCAATTCCGTGCGCTCCAACATTGACAACAGCCTGGAAGAGGCCAAGCCCGCCGACGGCAAACAGGTCCCCAGCGAGGTCAGCCGCGCGCTGCTGCCGCCGATCGAGATCAAACTGCCTGATGGCGGCACGGCCCCGCTCGAGCCGCGCTTCGATCTGACCGTCAACAACGCCCCCGCGCGCCAGGTGTTCATGGGGCTGGTGGAAAACAGCAAGTACAGCATGGTGGTGCATCCGGATGTCCGCGGCGTGATCTCGCTCGCCCTGAAGGAAGTCGCCGTGCCCGAGGCCATCAACTCCATCCGCTACGTCTACGGTTACGAGTACCGGCGCGAGGGCAACCGCTTCCTGATTCTCGGCCGCGCGATGCAGACGCGGATGTTCCCCGTCAACTATCTCAATCTCATTCGCAGGAGCAAATCCGACACGCGCGTGATCAGCGGCGGTGGCGGGCAGGCGGCGGCGGGAACCACGACCTCCACCGGCGGTGGGGCGGGCGCCTCCAGCGTCCAAGTCGAGACCCAGTCCGAGTCCGATTTCTGGAAGAGTCTCGCGGCTACGCTCGCGGAGATCATCGGCACGCAGGGCGGCCGCAAGGTGATCGTGAACACCCAGACCGGCATCGTGCTGGTGCGCGCCATGCCCGATGAGTTGCGCGCGGTCGAGGAGTACCTGGGCGCCACGCACGCCAACGTCAACCGCCAGGTGGTGCTCGAGGCCAAGATCATCGAGGTGGAGCTCAACGACCGCTTCCAGGCCGGCATCAACTGGGCCAAGATCCATAGCAACTACACCTTCGGCCAGGTCGGCGGCGGCACCGGCAGTCTGAGCACAACCGGGGCAACCGACATCTCCGGCACCATCGGACAACTGCGCCCCGGCACGGGCTCGTTCAGCGCGAACAGCGGCACCGACAGCGGCGCCTTCGGCGGCGTGTTCACGATCGCCGCGGCGCTCAGCGATTTCACCGCCTTCGTCGAGCTGCTCAGGGCCCAGGGCGAGGTGCAGGTGCTCTCGAGCCCGCGGGTTTCCACCGTCAACAATCAGAAGGCCGTGATCAAGATCGGAAGCGATGGATATTATGCGACCGGGGGCACGGCGGGTACGGCGGCCACCGTGAATACCGGGGCGACGGCGGGGTCGGTGACGCTCGCCTCTTTCTTCTCCGGGATAGCGCTGGATGTCACGCCCCAGATTGATGAATCGAACAACATCCTTTTGCATATCCATCCCGCCGTCAGCGCGGTCACCGAGCAGACCAAGACTTTCAGCGGCCTGGGCGCAGGTGGAGCAACCTTGTCATTGCCGCTGGCATTGAGCGCCATCCAGGAATCGGACAATATCGTGCGCGCCGGCAACGGGCAGATCATCGTCATCGGCGGCCTGATGAAGGAGGGCTCGACCGAAGAGAACTCCTCGGTGCCGCTCCTGGGCGACATCCCGCTGCTCGGCAACCTGTTCAAGCACAAAAAGGTCACGCGCATCAAGAAGGAGCTCGTGATCCTGCTCAAGGCGACCGTGATCAACGCCGCGCAGGACTGGAACGAAGCCGTGGGTGAATCGCAGAAGCGGATCAAGAAGATCCGCATCGGCTCGTAGGGCCGGCGCGGGGGGGTGGGAAATGTACCGGGCGCACTTCGGGATGCAGGAACTGCCGTTCACGATCACGCCGGACACCAGTTTCTTTTTCGCGCACTCCTCGCACCAGGAGGCGCTGAACACCCTGCTGGTCGCGGCGCGCAACGGCGAGGGCTTCATCAAGGTGATCGGCGAGGTCGGCACCGGCAAGACCCTGCTGTGCCGGAAATTCCTGGATGCCCTCGATCACCGGGAGTTCGTCACCGCCTATATCCCCAACCCCTATCTCGAGCCCATGACCCTGATGCTCGCGGTGGCGGATGAGCTGGGAATCAAATACGAACCGGACATCAACCAGCATCAGTTGCTGCGGCTGTTGACCCGGTATCTCGTGGATAACTACGCGGACCGGAAACGCGTGATCCTGTGCCTGGACGAGGCCCAGGCCATGCCGATTCCGACGCTCGAGTCGCTGCGCCTGCTGACCAACCTCGAGACCGAGCGGCGCAAGCTGATGCAGGTGGTGCTCTTCGGCCAGCCGGAACTCGACCAGCGACTGGACCAGCCCTCGATCCGCCAGCTCAAGCAGCGTATCAGCTTTTCCTGCCATCTTGTTCCGCTCAATCTGGAGGAGGTCGAGTTCTATGTTTCCCACCGTCTTGTCGTCGCCGGCTACCGCGGCGCGCGACTGTTTCCCCACAAGACGGTGAAGCAGCTCTACAAGGCCAGCCGGGGTATCCCGCGTCTCGTGAACATCCTGGCGCACAAGGCCATGCTCGCGGCCTTCGGCGAGGGCGCGCGCGCCATCAACGAGAACCATCTGCGCCTGGCGATCGCCGATACCGAATCCGCGCGCGGCAAACCCTCGGTCAAAAAACGGATTCTCAGGTATCTCTCCGCCTTGGTGTCGGGAGCGGCGGCATTTGGTATCCTTCCCATTGCGGCGTCTGTGTTTTCCGGCCAGCTTATCTCCACGATCATGAGGGACTGGAGTAATTGGGTGTGAGCCTGATCAACAAAATGTTGCAGGACCTGGAGGCACGAAACGACGCCGCCGCCGGAAAGAAGCCCAAAGATCCAGCCTATCATGACCTGCGTCCGGTCAATGCACCTTCCCCCCTGCGGTCGCGGCGCAATATGGCGCCGGTGCTGGTTCTGATCGCCGTCGCCGCCGCGGGCGTCCTTGTCTGGCTCCGGGGTCCGGAGGTCGTCGCGGAAGTCATCATTGACGAAAGCCGGCGGCTCCTGGCTCTCATCCCGGACATTTTGGAGAAGGAGAAGCCACTGGATACCCGTGTGATCGCCAAGAGAGCGGCGATTAAGGAAGCTGAAACAGCTCCGCCCCCCGCCACCAAACCGTCGGCCCCGCTCGCGGCGCCGGCCGGGAAAACGGCAAAAACCGTCTCCCCTCCCGCTGTGGCCGCAGGCGCCAAACCCAAGGATAAAAAGGCGGTTGTTCCGAAGGCGCAAACACCGCCTCCCGCGCCCGTGGTGCGGCCGAAAATAGCGTCCTCCAGGATCACGGTTCGCCAGGGCGATGCGGAGTCCCCCGGGCTGGTGGAGAAAAATATCAAACCCATGTCGCCGGAGGAGGAAGCCGAGAATAATTACCGTCAGGCCGCGGCGTACCTGCAGCAGGGCCGCCGCGGCGACGCCGAGAATGGTTTACGCGCGGCCCTGGCCGCCAATCCCGCGCACGCGCCGGCGCGCGAACTGCTGGCCGGGTTGGCGCTGCAGAACGGCCGCACTCTTGAGGCGCAACAACTGCTGGAAGAGGGGTTGCAGAAGAATCCCAAGCACTATTCGTTCGCGCAGTTCCTGGCGCGGCTGTATGTGGACCAGGGCGCGGAGCAAAAGGCCCTCGCCCTGATGGAAGGCGCGGCCGAGGCGGGTGCGGCCGACCCCGCTTTCCTCGCGTTTCTCGGCGCGCTCTACCAGCGCGCCGGCCGGCACGCGGACGCGGTCGCGGCCTACACCAAGGCCGTGACCCTGCGCCCGGACGAGGGCCGCTGGTGGCTCGGCCTCGGCATCTCGCTCGAGGCCGAAAAGAACCTCGCCGCCGCGAGCGACGCCTACACCCGCGCCCAGCAAAGCGGCGCCCTCGACCAGAATCTCCAGCGCTACGTCGAGCAGCGCCTGACGGCGATTAAAAACAAGTAGGCGCGCCCTGTAGGCTGAAACGGTGATTTCACCGCGGAGGCGCGGAGGCGCGGAGAAATATAAGCTGTCAGCTATCAGCGATCAGCTATCAGCTAAACAAGCCATCAGCTATCAGCTATCAGCTTGAATCGTGCCCCCAAGGGCTCGCCGAACACCGAAGGCAACGGAAGCACAGATCTGAGTGTGTGGTTTTCCTGGGTCCCCGTATGGCGCGCCCGCGCACCGCAAGGTTCCGGGCGAGCGCCCCGAAGGGGGCGCGGACAGGATGTCCGCGCCTGATCT
>MFSY01000129.1:0-1029 GCA_001785175.1 Candidatus Muproteobacteria bacterium RIFCSPHIGHO2_01_FULL_65_16
GCTGATCGCTGATAGCTGATCGCTTATTTTCTCCGCGCCTCTGCGCCTCTGCGGTGAGACCGTCCTTTCAGCCTATAGGGCGCGCCATACGGGGCTCGTAAAACTACCGTCCCATACGCTCTGCTCCGCCCTTCAAAGGCGGCGCGGGCTGTGCCATGATGACGGCGCCCGAAACTGCCTGGACTATTATGACCAATCCCGCGGTGAATTTCCTCGCCTTCGCCCTTTATGCCGCGGTCGGGGCGCTGTTGTGGCGGCGCCTGGCGCGGGCCGATGCCGCGGCCGGCGGCGCGAAGATCGGGATTCTGAGCCTCGGTTTCGGCGCCGTCGTGCTCCACGCGGCGCTGCTCTACGCCGGCCTGTGGAGCGACAAGGGGATCAATCTGGCGCTCACCGGCGCCTTCTCGCTCGTGGCCTGGGTGGTGGCGGTTGTGTATCTGCTGGCCGCGTTCACCCGCCCGATCGAAAACCTCGGCGTCATCATCATGCCGCTCGCCGGACTGACGCTGCTGGCGGCGTGGCTGTGGCCGGGCCGGCTGCTGCTCGCCCCCGCGTCGGCCCTGCAATCCGCGCACATCGTGGTCTCGATCCTGGCCTACAGCCTGCTCACGCTCGCGGCCGCGCAGAGCGTCCTGCTGCTGGTGCAGGAACGGCACCTGCACCACAAGCACCCCGGCGGGTTCATCCGCGCGCTGCCGCCGATGCAGACCATGGAGGCGCTGATGTTCCAGCTGATCGGGATCGGCTTCCTCCTGCTCACGCTGACGGTCGTCAGCGGCGCGCTCTTCTCCGAGGCGGTGTTCGGCCAGCCGTTCAAATTCACGCACCACATGGTGCTGTCGGTCTTCGGCTGGGCGGTGTACGCCGTGCTGCTGCTCGGGCGCCGGCGCCTGGGCTGGCGCGGGCGCACCGCCGTCCGCTGGACGCTGGGCGGGTTCCTACTACTCCTGCTCGGTTATTTCGGCAGCAAGTTCGTGCTGGAAATTCTGCTCGGGCGCTAAGGAAGGTCTGATTTATTGATCGTTAACC
>MFSY01000129.1:1129-1358 GCA_001785175.1 Candidatus Muproteobacteria bacterium RIFCSPHIGHO2_01_FULL_65_16
CCATCGCCCGCACTCTGTATCATTTGCAGGTGCAACCAATCAGATTCGCGGCTTCGCCTTTCTGATCAGTCAGGATCGTCCTCGCTCCCGGGATTCGAGCCGTCGCGACGCGCCGCGCGCATGCGTGCAGCGCGTTCGTCGCGGCCGGACTTCGCCGGGCACGGCCGCTCTAGCAGGCTGCTGAAAAACTCGTTTTTCAGCAGCCTGCGGCGCGGTCGAGGGACCGACC
>MFSY01000129.1:1434-17493 GCA_001785175.1 Candidatus Muproteobacteria bacterium RIFCSPHIGHO2_01_FULL_65_16
CTGCTAGGGTTGAGGGCGCGATAAATTCGGAGATTCAAAATGGCGAACTCGGCGATGCCGGGCGCGGCTAAGCAGCTTGTTCAAACACTCGTTTACGGGCTCACCACGCTGTTGCTTTATTCCCTGCTGTACGTCTTTGAAGACTCGGTTCTCGGTCTTTCCTCCCGCGGCGGCTGGTACTTTATTTTCCCGGTGACCATCGCGTTCGTGTTCTCGTTCGTCCACGGAACGTTCACGGGCCGGTTCTGGGACGTTCTGGGCATAAAGGCAAGAAAATAACAAGGGCAACATCGTGGAACTGGCAGCGAATTTCGTTCATCTCGACCCCCTCCACATTTTTTACCTGTTCACCGTCGGCGTCATCGGCGGCCTCGTGAGCGGCTTCATCGGCTCCGGCGGCGCCTTCGTGCTCACGCCCGCAATGATGAGCATGGGCGTACCGGGTGTGGTCGCGGTCGCGAGCAACATCTGCCACAAGTTCCCCAAGGCTCTGGTCGGAGCGCTCAAGCGCGCCAAGTACGGCCAGGTGGACGTGAAGCTCGGGCTGGTTGTGGGCGCCTCGGCCGAAGCCGGCATGCTCTACGGGGCGCACGTGCAGGAGACGATCAAGCGCGCCTTCGGCGACTCCGGCTCCAATCTCTATGTGAGCGCGGCCTTCGTCGTGGTGCTCGCGATCGTCGGCGGCTACGTGCTGCGCGACGCCTGGAAAATACACAAGTCCGGCGCCGCCGACGCCGAGGAAAAAGTAAACGCGCTCGCCCGCCGCGCCCAGGCGATCCACATCCCCTACACCATGATGTACTTCAAGAGCCTCAACGCGCGGGTCTCGATTCTTTTTACCGTGCCGCTCGGATTCGCCACCGGCATGCTCGCCGCCACCATCGCCGTGGGCGGCTTCATCGGCGTGCCGGGCATGCACTACGTGCTGGGCGCGCCAAGCCTCATGGCCTCGGCGACCGAGCTCGTCGTCGCCTTCGTGATGGGGCTCGGCGGCACCATCAAATACGCCTGGAGCGGTTTCGTGGACATACGGCTGGCGATGATCATCCTCGCCGGCTCGCTGTTCGGCATTCAGCTCGGTGCGATCGGCACCACTTACGTCAAGCCGTACCTGATCAAGGTGGTGATGGGCGTGATCATGGTGCTCGTGCTGTTCTCGCGCGGCATCGTCATCCCGGTGTATCTCGCGGAGCTTAAGATCATCGGCGCGCTCGGTCCGACCACGGTGACCGCGCTCAACGGCGTGAGCTTCGCCATCATGATCCTCGCGCTCGCCTCGGGCGCATTTATCATCCTCGCCGCCCTGGCGAAAGGCATCCGCGCCGAGCGGCGCGCGGAGGCGCTCGCCGCGCCGGCGTTCGCCGCCGGCACGGTGGCGGTTCCGGTCAGTCCGCAGCTTTCGCCCATCGGGCGGTTCGAGCGCTTCCTGCTGGCGACCGACGGCTCCGAATTCAGCACCGGCGCCGTGCGCGAGTCGCTCCGCATGGCGCAGAAATGCGGCGCCCGGCTGCATGTCGTCTCGGTCCTCTCGCACGATGTGGAGTATGAATCCTTGGGCGAGCAACTGCTCAAGCAAGAACTGGACAAGGCCCAGGCGCACCTGGAGCAGGTGCAAGCCCAGGCCGCGGCGGCCGGCATCGCGTGCGAGACGCGTCACGTCCAGGCATCCGAAATCTACCAGGAGATCGTCAATGAGGCCGAGCGGGTGCAGGCGGATCTCATCATCATGGGCCGGCGCGGCGGGCACGCCCTGGCGCGCATGATGCTCGGCGACACCACCGCCAAGGTGATCGGGCATGCGCGCTGCAGCGTGCTGGTCGTGCCGCGCGCCGCGGAGCTGGCGGGCCGGCACTTCGTGCTCGCCACCGACGGCTCGCGCTACGCCGACGCCGCGGCGGCGACCGTCGCCAGCCTCGCCGGGCTCTGCCACACCCCGGTCACCGTGGTCTCGGTGACCATGCCGAGCCACAGCAAGCAGCGACGCGAGGAGGCCAAGCGCGCGGTGCGGCGCACCGTCGTGTTTCTCAAGCAGGAGGGCGTTGCGGCTGATGGCGATGTGCTCCACGGCCGTGCGGATCGCATGATCGTGGAGGCCGCGCAGACGAAAAACTCCGACCTGATCGTGATCGGCAGCCACGGCCGCACCGGACTGGAGCGCGCCCTGCTCGGGAGCATCTCCGAGCGGATCATCGGCGAAACCCGCAACGCCGTGCTGGTCGTCAAGGCGGCCTGATTTTCAGCTTTTTCTCGGATCGGCTCCGTTCCCGCCGGCCGTCCGGCCCGGATCGGACGCGTCCCGCGACGCGCTGTCAGCTAAGGGATGCTAGAATCCGCGCCATGCAAACACTGAGACCCATTGACCTTGAGTGCTGACCCGCTCGGCGCGCTCGTCGCCGCCCTGATTTTCCTCATCCTGCTGTCCGCGTTCTTCTCCGCAGCTGAAATCGGCCTGATGACCCTGAACCGCTACCGCCTGCGGAGCCAGGCGGAGGCCGGACATCGCGGCGCGCGTCTGGCGCGCAAGCTCCTCGAGCGCCCCGACCGGCTGCTCGGGGTGATCCTGCTCGGCAACAACTTCGCCAACATCGCCGCCTCGTTTGTCGCCTCGCTGATCACGCTGCAAATATACGGCGAGCGGGCGCTCGCCGTCGCGGCGGCGCTGCTGACGTTCGTGGTGCTGGTGTTTTCCGAGGTCGCCCCCAAGACGCTCGCCGCGCTCAACCCGGAGCGCGTCGCCTACCCCGCGGCCTACGTCCTGCGCCCGCTGCTGCTCACGTTTTATCCGCTGGTGTGGCTCACCAACATCATCGCCAACGGGACACTGCGCCTCTTCGGCATCTCGGTCAGGAAAAAGACCCCGACCGAGATCACCGCCGAAGAGCTGCGGGCGCTGGTGCGCGAGGCCGACGTGCTGATTCCCGAGGCGCACCAGGACATGCTGCTCGCCATCCTCGATCTCGAGAAAATCACCGTGGACGACATCATGGTGCCGCGCAACCGCATCGAGGGCGTCAATCTGGACGCCGACTGGGATGAGATCGTGAATCAGCTCACCGGCAGCCGCTATACCAATCTGCCGGTCTACCGCGGGAGCCTCGACAACGTTGTCGGCGTGATCCATGTGCGCCTGGTGCTGAACCTCATGCGCGAAGGCAGGCTGGAGCGCGAATCGCTGCAGGCGGCCGTGGCTGAACCGTACTTCATCCCGCAGGGGACCACGCTCAACACCCAACTGCTCAACTTCAAGGAGGCCAAGCGGCGCATCGGGCTGGTGGTGGACGAATACGGCGACATCCAGGGGCTGGTGTCGCTCGACGAGATCCTCGAGGAGATCGTGGGCGATTTCACCACCCGGGCGCTGGGCAAGATCGAGGATGTCACGCCGCAGGCGGACGGCAGTTACCTCGTGCGCGGCACGGTGAATCTGCGGGACCTCAACCGCAAGCTCGACTGGCGGTTGCCGACGGAGGAATCCCACACCCTGAACGGCCTGATTCTGGAGTATCTGGAGGACATCCCGGAAGCCGGAACCAGCCTCATGCTGAACGGCTACCAGATCGAAATCCTGCGCACCCGCGGGACCGCCGTGGAGGTGGCGCGCGTCCGCCCCGCGCGTCCCGGAGCCCCCGCGTAGCGGTCAACCCGAAGGCGCTCGAAACGACGGCGCCGCGAACCGTTTTTATCTTGAATTTTCCGGCCGCGGGCACTAGCATCACATCCGGCAGTTAAGAAAATCTCCCTGGGTTTCACCCGCGAGCAGCGGTAACTGAAGCGGCAAACGTCCCTCGCTTCTGCGGCCCGCGTGCAGCCCCAGGCTTAGGAATAACTTGTCGCCTCTGAGTCTCGCCTATCTGGCATTAGCGTGCGCCCTGGCGTCGGGCGTCTTGTCCCTCGGCGCGGACCGTTATGCGTCGCTGCTGCGTTACGGTTCGACCATTCTGCTCGGCGCGGCTGGTCTGGCGGCCGTCGGCGCCGGCGGCTGGAGTCTGCTGCACGAATCGCGCCACGCCGATCAACTCCTGCTCGGGCTGCCCTGGCTCAAGTGGCATGTGCGCCTCGATCCGCTTTCCGGATTCTTTTTCGTCGTCGTCGGCCTGCTCGTGGCCGCCGTGAGCCTCTACGCGCCGGGTTATCTGCGCGAATTCGCGCACCGCCAGAACATCCACTCGCGCGCCGCGCTCGGCGTGGCCACCGCGTTGTTCGTCCTCGGCATGTTGCTGGTGCTGCTGGCCGACGACGCCTTCGTGTTCATGATCGCCTGGGAGCTGATGTCGGTGTCGTCCTATTTCCTCGTCGCCTATCAGCACCAGCACGCGCCCAACCGCCGCGCCGCGTTTCTGTACCTGCTGATGGCGCACGTCGGCGGGCTCGCGATCCTGCTCGGCTTCGGCGTGCTCGCCGCGTTCGGCGGCGGCTTCACCTTCGAGGCCATGCGCGCCGCGAATCTCTCCGCCGCCTGGGCCTCGATCGCGTTCGCGCTGGTCTTCTTCGGCTTCGGCATGAAGGCCGGCATGGTGCCGCTCCACGCGTGGCTGCCGGAGGCGCACCCGGCGGCGCCGTCGCACATCTCCGCGCTCATGAGCGGCGTGATGCTCAAGGTGGCGATCTACGGTCTCGTGCGCCTGACCTACGACCTGATCGGCGATATCCAGTGGCAGTGGGGCGTGGCGGTGCTGGTCCTCGGCACCGCCTCCACCCTCCTCGGCGTGCTGTACGCGCTGATGCAGCACGACCTCAAGCGCCTGCTCGCCTACCACTCGGTGGAGAATATCGGCATCATTCTCATGGGCCTGGGCCTGTCCATGATCTTCATCAGCAACGGCAAGCCGGTGCTCGGCGTCCTGGGCCTGGTGGCGGCGCTGTATCACACGCTCAATCACGCGCTGTTCAAGGGCCTGCTGTTCCTCGGCGCGGGCGCCGTCGCCCACGCCTGCGGCGAAAACGATCTGAACAACATGGGCGGGCTGATCCGGCGCATGCCCCAGACCGCGGTGTTCTTCCTGGTCGGCTGTCTGGCGATCTCGGGCCTGCCGCCGCTGAACGGCTTTGTCTCGGAGTGGCTCACGTTCCAGACCGCGCTGCAGGCGCCGGCGCTCGCCAGCGGCGTGCTGCGCGCGCTCATTCCCATCGCCGCCGCGGTCCTGGCGCTGTCGGCGGCGCTCGCCGCCGCCTGTTTCGTCAAGGTCTACGGCGTGGCCTTTCTCGGCCAGCCGCGCGGCCGGCGCGTCGGCCACGCGCACGAGGTGGACATCGGCATGCGCGCGGCCATGGGGCTGCTGGCGCTGCTGTGCCTGGTCTTCGGCGTGCTGCCGACATTCTTTATTGACGCGATTGACGGCATCCCGCGGATGCTGCTCGGGATCACGCCGCCGAGCGCGACCGCCGGCGGCTGGCTGTGGCTGACGCCGGTCTCGCCCAGGGTGGCGTCGTATTCCGCCCCGCTCGTGTTCGCCGGCGTCGTCCTCATCGGCGGCCTGGTCTTCCTGCTGCTGCGGGTGCGGCGGAAGAACATCCGGCGCGGCTATCCCTGGGACTGCGGCTTCGGCGCGCTCAACGCGCGCATGCAGTACACCGCCACCTCTTTCTCCATGCCGATCCGGCGCGTGTTCGCGCCGGTGTGGGACATCGAGGAGGAGATCGAGGAAACCAAACACGCGAACCAGCCGTTCCGGCCCGCGGCCATCCGCCACCAGCTGCACGTGCAGGACAAATCCTGGCCGCGGCTGTACGAGCCCATCGGCCGCCTGGTGCTCGCCGCCGCGCGCCGCATCGGACTGATCCAGACCGGCAGCATTCACACCTATCTCGCCTACTCGTTCTTCACGCTGCTGTTGCTGCTGTGGGTGGTCACATGACGGCCTGGCTGCTCGGTGTGCTGCAAACCCTGCTGTTCGTCGTGAGCGCGCCGCTGCTCGCGGGCTGGATCAAGCGCGTCAAATGCCACATGCAGAACCGCGCCGCGCCCGCGCTCTGGCAGCCGTACCGCGATCTGGCGAAGCTGCTGCGCAAGCGCGTGGTGCTGGCCGAGCACGCCTCGTGGGTGTTCCGCGCCACGCCGTTTATCGTTTTCGGCGCCACGATCCTCGCGGCGGCGGTGGTGCCGTTGGTGCTGGCGCAGCACCCGGCCGCGGCCGTCGCCGACGTCATCGTGCTCGTCGGGTTCCTCGCGCTCGCGCGTTTCTTCACCGCGCTCGCCGGCATGGACATCGGCACCGCCTTCGGCGGCATGGGCTCATCGCGCGAGATGATGATCGGGGCGCTCGCCGAGCCGGTGATGCTGATGGCCGTGTTCACCCTCTCGATGACCGCCTCCACGACCAACCTTTCGGAGGCCGTCGGCTACACGCTCAACGGCGGCCTGGTGCTGCGGCCGTCGTTCGTCTTCGCGCTCCTCGGCCTCATGATGGTGGCGGTGGCCGAGACCGGACGCATCCCGGTGGACAACCCGGCCACGCACCTCGAGCTGACCATGGTGCACGAGGCCATGATCCTGGAATACTCGGGGCGCCACCTGGCGCTCATCGAATGGGCGGCGCAGATCAAGCTCATGGTTTACATGGTGCTGATCGCCAACATCTTCCTGCCCTGGGGCATCGCCACCGAATTGACCGCGCAGGCCGCGGCGCTCGGCGTGACCGCCATCGGCGCCAAGCTCGCCCTGCTCGGCGTGCTGCTGATCCTGTGGGAGACGGTCATGGCCAAGATGCGGCTGTTCCGCGTGCCGCAATTCCTCGGCTTCGCCTTCCTCCTGAGCCTGCTCGGCATGCTGACGCACGTCGTGCTGGAAACCGGAGGATAAAGAGGATAGACAGGATTTACAGGATTTCTCAGGATTTACAGGATTAATTCATGAAACCTTTTTTCAGTTTTAATCTTGTTAATCCTGTTTTTAATCCTGTAAATCCTGTCCATTTTATTTTTTTCTTATGGATTTAACGCAGTTAGGTTTGTTCGATCAGGCGGTGCTGCTGTTTGCGGCATTTGTGCTGTTTACCTCGTTCGTCATGCTGGCGCAGGCGCGCATTGTGCCGCTGATTCACACCTTCGCCTGGCAGGGGGCGCTGCTCGCCGTCACCACGGCCCTGGTCGCCTACGCCACCAGGCATCCGCACCTGTATCTCTCGGCCGGGATCACGCTGATACTCAAGGCCGCGCTGATCCCGTGGCTGCTGCACCGCCTCACCGTGCGCCTCGGCATCCAGCGCGAGGTGGAGGCGCTCGCCTACCCCACGCTCGTGTTGATCGCGGGTGGCGCGCTGGTGATCTTCAGCTATTACGTCGCGCTGCCGATCGTGCAGCTCTCCGCCATGGTCACGCGCAACACCATCGCCGCCGGCATCGCCATCGTCCTGCTCGGCATGCTGCTCATGATTGTGCGCAAGAAGGCGATCTCGCAGGTGATCGGCTTCATGTCGATCGAGAACGGCCTGTTCTTCGCCGCCGTGGTCTCCACCTACGGCATGCCCATGGTGGTCGAGCTCGGCATCGCCTTCGACGTGCTGGTCGCGGCCGTGCTGTTCGGCGTGTTCTTCTTCCAGATGCGCGCCTCGATTGACTCGCTCGACGTGGACCGCCTCAACCGGCTGCGCGAGGTGGACGAGCCGGCGCCCGCCCCGGAGGAGACCGCGCCGTGACCGCGCTCTGGCTCACGCTGCTCATTCCGCTGCTCGGCATCGCCGTCGGCGCGCTCATCGGCCAGCGGCGCCACGCCGGCTGGGTCAACGTCGCCCTGACGGCGGCGACCCTGGCGGCCGCGCTCTGGCTCGCGTATACGGTGCTGGACCGGGGGCCGCAGCTGTCCCCGGGCAAGATGTTTTACATAGACGCCTTCAACGTCTATCTCGTGGCGTTGACCGCGTTCGTCGGCCTGACCACGGCGATCTTTTCCCGCACTTATATGCTGCACGAGGTGGAGCGGCGGCGCCTCGGCAAGCGGCGCATGCGCCTGTACCACTCCATGTACCAGGGCTTCATGTTCGCCATGTTCGCCGCGCTCACCACCAACAACGTCGGCATCCTGTGGGTGGCGATGGAGGGCGCCACGCTCGCCACCGTGCTGCTGGTGTCGCTCTACCGCACGCCCGAGGCGATCGAGGCGGCGTGGAAGTACTTCATCCTCTGCGGCGTCGGCATCGCCCAGGCGCTCTTCGGCACGGTGCTCCTCTACTTCGCCGCCGAGCGCGTGATCCCGAACCCCGACGATGCGCTGCTGTGGAACGTGCTCTACGCCGCCGCCAGCCAGCTCGAGCCGACGGTGTTGACGCTGGCGTTTGTCTTCCTGCTGGTGGGCTACGGCACCAAGGTCGGCCTGGTGCCGCTGCACAACTGGCTGCCGGACGCGCACTCGGAGGGCCCGACGCCGATGTCGGCCATCCTCTCGGGCCTGCTGCTCAACGTCGCGCTCTACGCCCTGGTGCGCATGAAGATGATCGTGGACGGCTCGCTCCATTCGCATCTCGCCGGTTATCTCATGATGGGCTTCGGCATGCTGTCGTTCCTGGTCGCGGGGCTGTTCCTGCACCGCCAGCGCGACATCAAGCGCATGTTCAGCTACTCCTCGATCGAGCACATGGGGCTGATGACCTTCGCCTTCGGGCTCGGCGGCGCGCTCGCCACCTTCGGCGCGCTGCTGCACATGACGGTGCACTCGCTCACGAAGAGCGCGATCTTCGTCACCGTCGGCCACGCGGCCCAGATCGCCGGCACCCAGAGCATCGAAAAGATTCGCGGCCTCATCCGCACCCAGCCCGCCGTCGGCTGGGGCCTGCTCATCGGCGCGGTGGCGATCGCCGGCTTCCCGCCGTTCGGCGTGTTCACCAGCGAATTCCTGGTGCTCACCGCCACGATGAAATCCTGGCCCTGGCTCACGCCGCCGCTGCTCGTGGGTCTGGCCATCGCCTTCGCCGGACTCTTCCGCCACCTGCACCCGATGGTGTACGGCGAGGCGCCCGCGGGCCAGCAGCGGGTGACGGCCAACATGCTGCCGGTGCTGCTGCACCTCGCCTTTGTCCTGTGGCTCGGGCTCGCGATCCCGGCGTTTCTCGCCGACTGGTTCAGCCAGGCCACGAAGCTGATCTCCGGGAGCTCGCCGCTGTGACGACTGCGTGGATCGCCGATTTCCTCGATCAACTCGAAGCGCGGGGCATCCCGGCGCGGGAGGCGCCGGCGCCGGGCCTGGCGCCCGCGCGACTCGTTCAGGTGGACGCCGCCGACTGGGGGCGGCTCGCGCACGCCGCGAGAGACTTCGAATGCCGCTGGGTGGCCGGCTGGGGCGAGGATGGCGGCGACGACCTGCTCGTCAACGCCTGTTTCGAAAAAGATGGCGCTTATCTCGTCGCCCGCGCCGCGGTCAAGCGCGCGGCGCCGACGCTGCCGTCGCATGCGCCGTACTATCCCGCCGCCGACCGGCCGGAGCGGCACACGCGCGACATGCTCGGGATCGTCTTCCACGATCACCCCGACGCGCGCCGCTGGACGCGCCATCAGGCCTGGAAAGATACCGAATATCCGTTGCGCCAGGACTTTCCCGTCGCCGGCAACCGCCCCGCGCAAACGCCGCCGGACGACGGCTACGGCTTTCTGCGCGCCCAGGGTGCCGGCGTGTATGAGATTCCCGTCGGCCCGGTGCACGCCGGCATCATCGAGCCGGGGCACTTCCGCTTTCAGGCCGTGGGCGAGATGGTGCTGAACCTGGAGGAGCGGCTCGGTTACGTGCACAAGGGCATCGAGAAGATCGCCGCAGGCCGCGACGCCGCCGGACTCGCGCGCCTCGCGGGGCGCGTATCCGGCGATTCCACCGTGGCGCACGCCTGGGCCGCGTGCATGGCGCTGGAACGGGCGGCCGGCGTCAAACCCCCGCCGCGGGCCATAGGTCTGCGCGCGCTCATGGCCGAGCGCGAGCGCGTGGCCAATCATCTGGGCGACATCGGCGCGATCTGCAACGACGTGTCCTTCACCTTCGGCTTTTATCAATTCGGCCGCCTGCGCGAGGAGTGGACGCGCCTGAGCCGGTCGGCCTTCGGCCACCGCTTCATGATGGACCGCGTCATCCCGGGCGGCGTCGCCGCCGACCTCGACGTCCAGGCCGCGGCCGCGATGGAGCGACAGATCGTATCCCTGCGCAATGAGCTCGGCGGCCTGTTCAATATCCTCGATGATCTGCCGTCGCTCGAAGACCGCCTCGACACGACCGGCTATCTCGATCCGGCGACGGCGAAGGCGTTGGGCGCGCTCGGCTATGTCGGACATGCGAGCGGGGTCGCCTTCGATGTGCGGCGCGACGCCGCCTATCCGCCCTACGACGCGCTGAAGGTCGAGGCGCCGGTGTTCAAATACGGCGACGTGGCGGCGCGCGTGAAGGTGCGGGCGCGGGAAACCCTGGCGTCCCTGAATATCATTGAAACACTGCTGGCGCGGCTGCCCGAAGGCCCGATCGGCGCCGCCTGGAAGGCACCAGCCGCCGGCGCCGAGGGGCTGGGGCTGACGGAGGGCTTTCGCGGCGAGTGCCTGGCCTACGTGCGCTTCGACGAGAATGGAAGAATCGCGCGCTACTTCCCGCGCGACCCCTCCTGGCTCACCTGGCCGGCGCTGGAAATACTGATCCGCGACAACATCGTGCCGGACTTCCCGGTATGCAACAAATCCGTGAACGGGTCGTACTCCGGCCATGATTTATGAGTTTTTGACGCAAAGTCGCGAAGACGCAAAGATGTTTTCGATCTTATTCGTGCATTTCTTTGCGCCTTTGCGTCTCTGCGTCAAATGATCATATAAAATATGTTACGAATTTTAGGCAAAATTCAGCGCATCGGCGTCGTCACCGAGCCGCTGCCGAAGATCGAAGAGCCCGCGCTCGCGGAGGTCGGCGCGCAGATCAAGGCGTGCGTCGGGGAACTCTTCGGGGGAAGCCTGGCGATCCGCCAGGTGGACGCCGGTTCGTGCAACGGCTGCGAGCTGGAGATCCACGCGCTCAACAATCCCTACTACGGCATCGAGCGCTTCGGCGTGCACTTCGTGGCCAGCCCGCGCCACGCCGACATGCTGCTCGTGACCGGCCCGGTGTCGCGCCACATGGAAGCGGCGCTGCGCCGGACCTACGACGCCACGCCCGAACCGAAACTGGTGATCGCCGTCGGCGAGTGCGGCGCCAACGGCGGCGAGTTCGGTGTGTCCTACGCCTCGTGCGGCGCGGTGACTAATGTAATTCCGGTGGATGCGGTGATCCGCGGCTGCCCGCCGACGCCGCTCGACCTGATGCGCGGGATTCTGGAGGCGATCGGGAAGCAAAGTAGCCGCTGATTCGCGGCGCACGACGCGGCCTGGGCCGGCCCCGGCTTACATCTTGCCGGGGCAGGACCACGCCGGAATGACGAATCGGTACTTGATCAGGGGTTCCCAATGTTCATAGTCGCTCACGCCAGTAGCCCGGACGCCTAGCGTGATGAGCAAACGCGATTACAAAGATTTCTGTAGCGCGCTCGGAGACAACGACGGAGTAGGGGAAACGCCTGAGCATTAGCCGTTTGACACCACGGGTTCCGGCCGCACCCATCAGGGATGTCAGTGGGACGATCGCTTCTTCAAGCAGGTCAAGAGCCGCATCAATGGCGTGCTCGAATTCTACGCCTAGCCCGGGACGTTCTTTTTCGTACCACGCTGCGGCCTCGGCTGCTTCCTCGCGGCCGCCTCGTGAATGCGCAATGTGCGCATCAGGGGCGGTTCATGCGGGCGCGCATTCGGCGGCGAAGTTCCTTACGGTCAACGAGGTTTGCAGTGCCTGCATCGATCTCGGAAAGCCTGCGTAGAATCTCCGTGTCCCACGCCTTTTCCACGTCCGCATCCGGCGACCCGTCGAGGCTGACGACCAGGTTGTAGGCAAGCTCTGCGCGCTCGGTTTCCGAGAGGTTGAGCGCCTCGGAGCGTAGTTTTTCCAGTGCTTTGCTACCCATATGCGTGCTCCATTTGAAATGGCGGTGCAACTGCGAACAGGATAGCGCAGCCAGCAATCGCTCACAATCCGTGGTCCGTTAGATCGCAGTTTCTGCTTATATTTAGAGAAAGCTTTGATCTGTGAGGCATACCCGTTTCAAATAAGTTGCGCTACGAACATCCGGTGACCACCAACAATCCAGATTGCGCTAAACCCTAAAACTGCCGCCTTTTCCCCATATCCAGCACGAAATGAGCTCACCCCTGGCGCCATCATTCGAGTCAGACCCCGATGACTACCCAAGCGACTCCTGGAAACCCGCCGCGATCCCAAACGACCTTGATCTAAACCGATGTGTTGTTCTGGTTGACGATCAGCAGCAGCTTTCCGGTAGGTCCGCGGGGGATTTCATCCATTATTTCAATGCTGATCTTTTGAGACACCGAACCCTGCCGCGCGAGCTCATTCTGAATCTTCGTTTCGAGTCGGTCTGGAGAAAACCCGGCTCGCGGTCGTGCCAGACGCAAGTGCAGGCCATCGCTTCTCTGAATGACCTGCCACGCTTCTACGGCTTCTGGCTCGAGAAGGCTCTTGAACGTGTTCGGGTGAACCGTCACGCGGGAACCGTCAGGCGCGGGAAACCGAAGGAAGTCTGCGCGCCGACCCTGAATCTCCTCGATCAATCCGTAAGGGCGGCCACACTCGCAGCGTGACCTTGAAAATCGCACACAATCGGTGATTTCGTAGCGAATGAGTGGCAGGGTCCGCGAAAACAAACTGGTGACTAGAATCTTTGAACCAAGTTCGCCAGGCGGCACCGGTTGATTCTTCTCGTCCACGTTCTCGACGATCAGGAGGTCGTCGCGGACGTGCAAGCCTTTATGGGCGGCGCATTCGGCGGCAATAACGCCGGTTTCTGTAGCCCCATAACAATCAAAACCCTCCACTCCCCAGCGCGCGCTCATTTCCTGCCTCAACGCGGGTGAACTGGGCTCGGCGGTCAAAAGAACAGCCAGCGGCTTGAACTGCACGCGCCCCAGTCGAAGCTCTTCGAGGATCTGCTCCATCACGCTCGGGTAGGTCACAAACACAGTGGGTTGAAACTCATTGAGGCGATCAATGTTTTCGCGGACAGGATCGGTTGCATCCAGGCGCAAACGGGGAACGGTGCGCACAGCCATGTCATGGCCTACTCGCGCTGATTGGTGCCAAGGAGTTTTTGACCCGATGATCGCAAGGCGGGTCTTGCCAAAAAAGTTGGTCTTAACGCCCGCGAAATCGTTGCAACACATGTATGAGGCTAAAGCTACGGCCCATTCCGTTTTGTCGTAAACAAAGACGGCGTTCTTGCCGGTGCTGCCCGAAGTGGACATGAGCCAGTACCGCCCGAGATAGAGATCGTCCACAGCCATCTGCTTCATATATGATTCGAGGGCGTGAAGTCTCAGGCGCGAGTCGGTACTTATCTCATTAAAATGCGCGAGATAGTCCGACTTGGAAAGGCTCGGTAACTCACCCAGAGGCTTGTCGAAGAGGCCCTTGTGGAATTGTTGATAGAACCCGGATCGGCTGTAGGCAAACTGACGAAGCTCGGCCAACTTCCGATGTTGAATTCTTTGAATCTGCTCCGGCAAGAGGCGGTCGTGGCCCCGCAGCGTGTGGCGCTTCTGAAGAACTGAAATGATCAAAGGCAAATGCACAATCCGCACAATCCTGGGTCAGATCAGAATGGCACTTACTTAAGGAAAAGACCTTTGTTCACGTCGTCATTCCGGCGAAAGCCGGAATCCAGGGCTTAAATAACATCGGCCGATAGGCCGATTCTGGATGCCGGCTTTCGCTGGCATGACGTAGATTTTTACTTGTGTGGCCTTAAGTAAGTAAGTGCCATTCGGGTCAGATCGCTGTTTCCGCTAATGTACTAGAAAACATAGTAATCACCCATCGGCTCCTCCGCACGGTCAGCTCGTGGCCGGCCGGATCGGCCAGGGGGTTCGACGTGCGGTCATCTGTTCTATTCTGTCCTTGAAGTCCTCGCGGCCCAAGACCGGTTCAACGCCGGGCAGATTGAAACGAGGCCTTCGCGCCAAGGTCCGCCTCCGTGTGGGGATGCATGCCGATGCGGCGGCAGCGGAAAACTATATTAGCAGAAACTGTGATCTGGCCCAGGTAGTTGGGGGCAACGGGCCGAGGTTCCCGCGGCCCACCATTACGGGATCAATATGGCATAATACCCGGTACTTACTGCCTTTCCGTGCCAGCCCTCTCCGCGACCCCATGCTGCGATTGACGGAAGTAAAACTCGGCCTCGATCACACCGAGACCAACCTCAAGACCGCGGTTCTGCGCACGCTGGGAATACCGGAGCCGGAACTGCTTGGCTATCACATCCGCCGGCGCGGCTACGACGCGCGTAAATCGGACGAGATTGCCTTCGTCTACACCCTCGATGCCGAGGTCAAAAACGAAGCCGCGCTGCTTCAGCGCTTCCGGCACAGCCAATACATCCGGAAAGCACCGGATGAAACCTATCGTTACCCGGTTCAGGCGCCAGCCAATCGCCGTGCCCGACCCGTCGTCATCGGCACCGGCCCCTGCGGCCTGTTCGCCGGACTGGCGCTGGCGCGCATGGGCTTCAAGCCCATCGTTCTCGAGCGCGGCAAGATGGTGCGCGAGCGCACCAAGGACGTGTGGGGCCTGTGGCGCGAGCGCCGGTTGAATCCGGAATCGAACGTGCAGTTCGGCGAAGGCGGCGCGGGCACGTTCTCCGATGGCAAGCTGCACACCGGCATCAAGGATCGCGGGCATCACATCCGCCAAATCCTCCAAGACTTCGTGGACGCGGGCGCGCCCGAGGAAATCGTTTACATCAGCAAGCAGCACATCGGCACGCTGCGGCTCGTTAAGGTGGGCGAAAACCTGCGTAACAAAATTATTGAACTCGGCGGCAAGGTCCGGTTTGAGAGCCGCGTGACCGGCATCACGATTGAAGATGGGGTGGTGCGCGGTGTAACGCTCGCCAGCGGAGAAACCATTCCCACCGACCACGTCATCCTCGCCGTCGGCCACAGCGCACGCGACACGTTCGAGATGCTGCACCACCGCGGCGTACACATCGAACCCAAACCGTTCTCCATCGGCTTTCGTATCGAACATCCGCAGGCATTGATCGACCGCTGCCGCCTGGGCCCCCATGCCGGGAATCCGGTGCTCGGCGCCGCCGACTACAAGCTCGTGCATCACTGCAAAAACGAGCGCTCGGTGTACAGCTTCTGCATGTGCCCCGGTGGGCAGGTGGTCGCGGCCACCTCCGAGGCCGGGCGCGTAACCACAAACGGCATGAGCCATTACTCGCGCAACGAGCACAACGCCAATGCCGGCATCGTCGTAGGCGTCACGCCGCAGGACTTCGGCAGCGACCATCCGCTCGCGGGCATTGCGTTGCAGTGCACGCTTGAGGAAAAGGCGTTTGAATTGGGCGGAAAGAATTACAACGCGCCGGCGCAGCTCGTCGGCGATTTTCTCGCCGGGCGCCCGTCGACCGGACCAGGTTCGGTGATTCCTTCCTATACTCCCGGCGTCACCTGGACGGATCTCAGTACCGCACTGCCGGACTACGCCATCGCCGCCATCCGCGAGGCGATTCCAGCATTCGATAAGACGATCAATGGTTTCGCCATGAACGACGCCGTACTCACCGGTATCGAGACACGTACCTCCTCGCCAGTCCGCATCACGCGCAACGAAGATTTTGAAAATGTGAATGCGATGGGCTTATATCCCGCCGGAGAGGGCGCGGGCTTTGCCGGCGGCATCATCTCCGCCGCCGTGGATGGGATGAAAGTCGCCGAGGCCGTGGCACAAAACATCACGCAATGTAGGTTGGGCTGAGCGCCAGCGAAACCCAACGTCGAGCCGTGCAATTGCTTGTTGGGGTTCATTACATTCACCCCAACCTACGAGCTGGATGACGTGTTGCGGGACACCGGGAAGGCTATAGCGGGGCAGCCGCGCCATGGGGCCAGACGGTTCGATGGGTCAAACGCATCGCGGCAGCTTAGTCCGTGGCCGGGAGAGAAGTCAATAATTCGAGTCTGACCCTAAAGGTACGCAGCGGCACCCAACACCCC
>MFSY01000130.1:0-3602 GCA_001785175.1 Candidatus Muproteobacteria bacterium RIFCSPHIGHO2_01_FULL_65_16
CGCAAAGAAAAGTCACCTGCCGTGGGTCAGCCACCCACAAGTAACACGCCGCCCGCAGGGCGGCTCGACAAACACGGAACAACGACATGTTTGAGCTGATTCGGTCGGGCGGCTGGGTCATGTGGCCCATCATCCTGTGCTCCATCGCCGCGCTGGCGATCACCGGCGAGCGCCTGTGGTCGCTGCAGAAAAAGTACGTCACGCCGTCCAACCTCCTGGCGCAGGCGCAGCAGTGGCTGGCGCGCGGCGAGCTCGACGAGGCGCGCGTCAACCTGCTGCGCGAAAGCTCGCCGCTCGGCCGCATCCTCGCCGCCGGTCTCATCAACCGCGACCACGAACGCGTGATCATCAAGGAGGCGATCGAGGACGCCGGCCGCCACGTGGCGCCGGAGCTGGAGCGCTACCTGCGCCCGCTCGGCACCATCGCCGGCGTGTCGCCGTTCCTCGGTCTGCTCGGCACCGTGCTCGGCATGATCCAGATGTTTTCCGGCATCGGCTCCCAGGGCGTCGGCGATCCCTCGATCGTCGCCGGCGGCATCGCCCAGGCGCTGATCACCACCGCCGCCGGCCTCACCGTGGCGATTCCGAGCCTCATGTTTTACCGTTATTTCCGCGGGCGCGTGGACGCGCTCCTGCTCGACATGGAGCAGGAGGCCCTGAAGCTCGTGGAAATCCTGCACGGCGAACGCGAGAAAGACTGAGATGCGATTCCGCCCGAGTCACGACGACGAGCCGGAGCTGAACCTGATCCCGCTGATTGACGTCCTGTTGATGGCGTTGATCTTCCTCATCGTCACCACCAGCTTCTCCAAGGAGGCGCAGCTGCGCGTGCGCCTGCCGGAGGCCACGGCCGAGGCGCCGCCGGAGCAGGCCACGCTGCGCATCACCATAGACGCGCGCGGGCAGTACTACATCGGCGACAAGCAACTGCTCAACGCCACGACCGAGGTGCTGCGCACCGCCATGGCGCGCGCCGCCGGCGGGACCAAGGACCCGCTCATCGTCGTCAGCGCCGACGCCAAGACGCCGCACGAGGCCGTGGTCCGCGTCATGGATTCGGCCCGCCGCCTCGGCTACACCCACCTGACCTTCGCCGCCCAACAGCCGGCCGGCAGCCCGGCGCGTGACCGATAAGCCCCACGATTCCGGCGACAGCCTGCGGCTCTACCGCCGCCTGCTGACCTATGCCTGGCCCTATCGCTGGGTGTTCCTGATCTCGGTCGCCGGCATGGTGCTGTTCTCGCTCACCGCGGCCGGCTTCGCCGCGCTCATGAAGCCGCTGGTGGACGACGGCTTCGTCAACAAGAACCCGGACACGATCCGGCTCGTTCCGCCGCTCATCATCGGGCTCTTCATCGTGCGCGCGATCGCGAACTTCATGTCCGAATACTCGATCAGCTGGATCGGGCGCAAGGTCACATTCGACCTGCGGAACGCGATCTTCAGCCACATGATGCGTCTGCCGTCGGGCTTCTACGAGGCGAATCCCACCGGACGCCTGATCTCGCGCCTGATCTTCGACGTCGAGCAGATATCGGCCTCGGTCACGGGCGCGGTGTTCACGATCGTGCGCGACGGCATTACGGTGGTGGTGCTGTTTTGCTGGATGCTTTACCTCAACTGGAAGCTGACGCTCCTGTTCGCCGTGCTCCTGCCGGTGTCGGCGCTGCTGCTGCGAGTGATGAGCCGGCGCTTCCGCAAGACGAGCCGCGCGATCCAGGCCAGCATGAGCGATATCACCCAGGTGACGCAGGAGGCCACCGAGGGCCAGCGGGTGGTCAAGGCCTTCGGCGGCCAGGAGAGCGAGATCCGGCTGTTTAACGCGGCCAACGAGCGCGGCCGCCGGCAGGCGATGCGCCGCACCGCGGCCTCGGTCCTCGGCGTGGGGCTGATTCAGTTCGTCGCCGCGGCCGCGCTCGCGGTCGTGATCTACACCGCGCTTTACTCCGGCGTCACCGCCGGCGTGTTCGTCTCTTACATCGCCGCCGTGACCTGGATGATGGGGCCGGCGAAGCAGCTCACCAAGATCAACGAGACCATCCAGACCGGGCTGGCCGCGGCCGGCAGCGCCTTCACGCTGCTCGACGAGCCGCCGGAAACCGACACCGGCAAGCTCCGCCCGCAGGCGGTGCGCGGCAAGATCGAATATCGCCATGTCGGCCATCGCTATCCGCTCGCCAACCGCGAGGCGCTGCAAGACGTGAGCTTCGTCATCGAGCCGGGCCAGACGGTCGCGCTCGTCGGCGCCTCGGGCAGCGGCAAGACCACGACCGCGAGCCTGCTGGCGCGGTTCTACGTCGTCACGCGCGGCGAGATCCTGCTCGACGGCGTCAACATCAACGACATCGAGCTCGCCAGCCTGCGCCGGCACATCGCGCTCGTGGGCCAGGAGACCCTGCTCTTCGACGACAGCGTCCGCAACAACATCGCCTACGGCGGCGAGGGGCCGGTGGACGACGCGCGACTCGAGGCCGCGGTGCATGCGGCGCACGTGTGGGAATTCGCGCGCCTGCTGCCGGAGAAGCTGGACACGCGCGTGGGCGAGCGCGGGATGCGTCTCTCCGGCGGTCAGCGCCAACGCGTGGCGATCGCGCGCGCGCTCTACAAGAACGCGCCGATCCTGATTCTCGACGAGGCGACGTCGGCGCTCGACACCGAGTCCGAACGGCTGGTGCAAGACGCGATGCAAAAACTCATGCAGAACCGCACCACCCTGGTGATCGCCCACCGCCTGTCAACCGTCGAGCATGCCGACCGAATCGTGGTGCTGGCGCATGGACAGGTCGTGGAAAGCGGCCCCCACCGCGAGCTGCTCGCGCGCGGCGGCGTGTACGCGGGCCTGTACCGCATGCAGTTCCGTGAAAACACCGCGGAGACGGCCTAGCAGAATGCCGCAAAAACCCGTCCATAGGCCGCTGACGCACGATTTCTCAGCCGTCCGCCCGATCTAGCCGGCGCGCGCATGCACTGGCTCACCCGGCACTGGTATCGGCCAAGCGTCGTCGGCCTGTTGCTGGCGCCGCTGGGCTGGATCTACTGCCTGCTCATGGCGCTGCGGCGGCTTATGTACCGGATGCGCCTGCTGCCGCGCGTGCACGCGCCCGCGCCGGTGATCGTGGTCGGCAACATCACCGTCGGCGGGACCGGCAAGACCCCGCTCGTCATCTGGCTTGCGGATTTTCTCCGCCGCGAGGGTTTCCGCCCCGGCATCGTCACGCGCGGCTACGGCGGGCGGGCGCGCGCGTGGCCGCGGGTGGTGCGGCCGGAATCCGACCCGGAGCAGGTGGGCGACGAGCCGGTGTTGCTCGCGCGCGCGGCGGGCTGTCCCGTGATCGCCGACCCGAAGCGCGCACGCGCGGCGCGGCGGCTCGCGCGCGAGTTCAACTGCGACGTCGTCGTCAGCGACGACGGATTGCAGCACTACCGGCTGGCGCGCGACATCGAGATCGCGGTCATAGACGGCGCGCGCCGCTTCGGCAACGGCCGCTGCCTGCCGGCGGGGCCGCTGCGCGAGCCGGTCGGCCGCCTGCGCGCGGTGCACGCCCGCATGACCCAGGGCGCGCCCGCGGCCGGCGAATGGGCGATGGCCCTGGTCGAGCGCG
>MFSY01000130.1:3620-6937 GCA_001785175.1 Candidatus Muproteobacteria bacterium RIFCSPHIGHO2_01_FULL_65_16
GCGCTTTTTTCAGCACCTGCGCCGACTCGGGATCGAGGCGATCGAGCATCCCTTTCCCGACCATCATCGCTTCCGCGCCTCGGACATCCGTTTCGCCGACGACCTGGAGGTGATCATGACCGAGAAAGATGCGGTAAAATGCGAGCGCCTGCCGGAGGCGCGCGGCTGGTATCTGGCCGTCGCGGCCAGGCCCGACCCGCGGCTCGGCGAACTCATTCTGCGTATACTTAAGGAGAGATCGCGTGGATAAGAAACTGCTCGAGATTCTGGTGTGCCCGGCGTGCAAGGGCCCGCTCGTCTACGACAAGAAAAAATCCGAGCTCGTCTGCCGCGCCGACCGGCTCGCCTATCCGATCCGCGACGACATCCCGGTGATGCTCGAGGACGAGGCGCGCAAGCTCACTGAAGAAGAATTGCCAAAGTGAATCAAAGCTATCAGCTATCAGCTATCAGCGAAAAGCGGTCTTGGTCTTAGCTGACCGCTGATAGCTGACGGCTGACCGCTTCCCTATGCACGTCATCATCCCCGCGCGCTACGCCTCGACCCGGCTGTCCGGCAAGCCGCTCGCCGACATCGCCGGCAAGCCGATGATCCAGCGCGTATACGAACGCGCGCGTGAGTCCGGAGCACGCACGGTGACTGTCGCCACGGACGACGAGCGGATCCGGGCGGCGTGCGAGAAATTCGGCGCGGCGGTGTGCATGACGTCGGTGACGCACCGTTCCGGCACCGAACGAATCGCCGAGGCGATTCAGAAGCTCGGACTCGGGCCGGACGAAATCGTGGTCAATGTGCAGGGCGACGAGCCGGATATATCGCCGGGCCTTATTGATCGTGTCGCCAGAACGCTCGCGGACCATCCGGCCGCCGCCGCCGCGACGGCGTGTTGCCCGATCGCCTCGGACAGCGAGCACAACAACCCGAACGTGGTGAAGGTGGTCTGCGCCAAGGACGGCCACGCCCTCTATTTCAGCCGCGCGCCGATTCCGTTTCTGCGCTCCGCCCGACACCCCGCGCCCAGCGTCGCTGCGCGCCATATCGGCATCTATGCATACCGCGCCGGATTTGTCGGGCGCTATGTTGCGCTGCCGCCGTGCCCGCTCGAGGAGGCGGAACAGCTCGAACAGTTGCGTATTCTCTGGAACGGCGAGCGTATTGCGGTGTGTCGAATCCAGCCGGAGGAAGCGCCGAAGGTCAGCGTGGATTCGCCGGAAGATCTGGAACGGGTGAGAAAATACTTCAGCAGCAAGTAGCGAGAGAGTAAGCGATCAGCTATCAGCGATCAGCTTTTTCGCTGCAAGGTGTAGGCTGATAGCTGACCGCTGATAGCTCATTGAGACGGAAATGGTAAGAGTGCTGTTCGTATGCATGGGCAACATCTGCCGCTCGCCGATGGCCGAGGGGGTGTTGCGCCGGCTGGTGGTGGAGGAGGGGCTGGCGGAGTCGGTCGAGATTGATTCGGCCGGCACCCACGCCTATCACGTCGGCAACCCACCCGACCCGCGCGCCCAGGCCGCCGCCGCGCGCCGCGGCGTTGACATCAGCCGTCAGCGTGGGCGCCAGGCGCGCGCCGAGGACATCCGGCGCTTCGATTACGTCCTGGTGATGGACCGGGAAAACTATGCGCATTTGCGCGCCATCTGCCCGCCGGGCCTGGAGGACAGGATTCGCCTGTTTCTGGAGTATGCGCCGGCGCGGCCGGAGGACGAGGTGCCCGACCCCTACTTCGGGGGCATGGGCGGATTCGACCGCGTGCTGGACATGATCGAGGCCGCGGCCGCCGGCCTGCTTGCGGACATTCGCCGGTCTAAGGAAATTTAACCCAGATTTTCCATTAGCCCCGCCCCTACGTCGTAAACACCGGCGAGAAATGGACCGGCAGGGCGAAGGTTTTTGATCGATCCCAGAGCCCCGCGAACCACTCGCGTTTATGCATGGCGAGCGCGAGCTTCAAGATGTCTTTACGTCCTTCGTGGGTCAGGTAACCGGCTTTGGCAAACAGTTTATAGCGCAGGGTCTTAAGGGTATGTTGCACGTCGTTGGTTTTGGTTCGGGTCACCGCGGTTTTGAGTACGGCCTGGCGAAACAAGCTCATCAGGTTGTAGGCGAGCATGGCGATGCTCAAGCAAGCTTCAGTAGCCCAAAAATCGTTCAAACAAAAACTGTCGGCGGCGAAGTCGTACTTCAATTCCTTGATACGGTTCTCGCAATCGGCGCGCCCACGATAGAGACGCCACACGGCTTGGGCGGGAAGATCGAGGTCGGTGACCAACGCCGCGAAACGGTACTGCCCCAGCATCGGGTCATCGGCGAACAGCGAAAGCGTTTTGCCTTTGGCATTTTCACGTCGGGCAATGTGTTGGCGGATGCCGATCACCTGCCGGGGCTTCGACCACGAGGGGCTTTGATACGTGAAACTCGTCAGCTCGATGCCCTCGTCTAAGCACCACCACCCGGCTTGATCCACTAAGGCGCGCTGTAAAGGTTGCATCAGCGGCAGTGCCACGATGTAGTGCAAGTGCCTTGTTTCCAAGGCTTCCAGAAAGGAGTTGCTGCCAAAGCCGGAATCGGCACGCAGCAAGGCGACATGCTTATCGCCCAATCGATCGAGTGTGCTGTCGAGGAAGGCTTGCGCATTGTTCGCCGTGTGCGCATCGCCTGGCCTGAGCCAAAAATTCGCCACCATGCGTGTATCACTGATGAAGGCCATCAACGGATGGTGCGAGGCCCGTCCGGGTTTACGCGGGTTATAGCCTCGTCTTGCCCCGGCTTGGCTCCCATAGCGCGTCATCACCGTAGAGTCGAGATCGAGCGTCAATCCATCCACGGATAATTGTGTAAACCACCAGCGATAAAGTGCCTGCATCACCCGTTCATTGCGCGCGTGCGAGAACTTGCGGAACAGGCGCATCACGGCCTTGAAGTTCGCCATGCGGCGGAAACCGAATAGGCGCTGCAACACCGGATCATGACGCGTGACTTCCTGATGCTCGAAGCGATTGGCCCCGCACCACACCGACAGCATGAACTGCACGATGAGCTGCTCGGGACGATAACCGCGATTGCTCCCGGGTTCGGGCAAACCACAGCCGCGCAATACTGATTCAAAGCCAATGCGATCGAGCAGGCGTTTCATCAATCCCATCCCGCCCCAGGGAGTGATTTCCTTGTCGGTGAACTGAAGCTCAAACCCCATGTTGTGCTCCGTGTTTGAATAGTGCGTTTGCCGCGGCGACGAATCTACCCCTAAACCCGACTAAAATCATTAGGTTGCTGTAATGGCTTCCATTAGAAATGGGTGGCTAACGGAAAATCT
>MFSY01000131.1:0-9361 GCA_001785175.1 Candidatus Muproteobacteria bacterium RIFCSPHIGHO2_01_FULL_65_16
CGAGTCGTTGGTCGGCCCGACCAGATTTATTCCTTTGGAAAACGTCTTCTGCTGCTCGGTGCGCGCGCCATGCCGAAAATATAGCTCTGAAGGCCGGTCCAGGGGGTAAACAGTTCACGAGCCGACTTGTTGCGCGCGATTACTTTGCATTGATTTGCCGCAATTGCGCGGCAAGATTCTGCGGCGCGATGAAGGTAAATGCGCGGCCTATCTTTCTCTGGTCCAGCAACCGCGATTTTGCCAACTCCAAGAGGTCGTTTCGGGCGGTGTCGTAAGTCACATTGTGCGATTGGCGATGGCCCTGGATGCGGTAAATCGCACCGGGATGTCGTAGCGCATGATTCAGCAGGGCGATCTGACGGTAATTCAGCAATGCCCGGAGCTTTGGCGATTTACGGATCATCCCCTCTACTTCGTGCACCTCGGATGCCTTCTTTGCCAAGTATTTTTGCAGGTCGCCGATGGCGCGGAGAATAACTTTGAGTTGATGGATGATAAAGTAAGTAACATCATTATCGTCCGTCTCGGTATAAAGATATGCGCGCGCGTACTCGGCCGGGGCGGCCCTTAGTATGCGTGATATCGAAATATATTCCGTGAGCCAGTAACCCTGGCGGAGCATGGACCAATAAAAAATCGCGCGCGCAGTGCGTCCATTGCCGTCGGTGAAAGGGTGGTCGTAGCCCAACATGAAGTGAAGCAGAATGGCGCGGATCACCGGATGCACAAAAGGTTCCGACTCCGCCTCGTTCGCAAAGCGGCAAACCCGGTCGAGGCGGGCCTTGAGTTCGGCGGCGTCGGGGGGTGTGTGCAATACCTCGCCATCGCGCGCATCCACGACATGAATATTCTCCTCCGCGCGGCGCAACCGACCCACGGCCCGCGGGTCGTCGAGGGTGTTTTCCGCCAGGATGCGATGCAGTTCGAGAACGATCGAGGGAGTGAGCTCCTCCGATACGACCTCGCGGATGAATCGCATGGCGCGATAATTGTTGAAGATCATCTGTTCGCTGCGATCCCGAGGTTTCCTGCCCTCGCGCAGCATTTCCTTGGCTACCTTGCGCGTCGTCGAGGCGCCTTCCAACTGACTTGAGGTAATCGCCTCCTCGATTAGCGAACCGATCAGATAGGTGTCGCGTGTCTGCGGATTGGTTATCTGTTCGGCGGCTTGGATGCGTCCGCCCACGTCGCGATCCACCTGATGCAAAAACTTGTATACAAGATCGGGCAAGGCATACTGAAACGGGTGGCCGTGCTTGTCCTCGAACGGCAGTTTCTTGTAGAGAAACCGACGCGCATATTTTGTGGCCGCCCACCATTCCTCCATCGAAAAGTCGTTGGGTGGGTTTAGATGGCGCAGCTTGTCCCAGTGCACGTATTCGCCGCGCGGGGTGGGCCCAAGCCCGCTTTCCACTATCATCAGGATGCGCTTGGCGCCGACAGCTTTTCTCATGATGTCGCCCAGCTTGGGTGGCGTCAGGGGAATTTTCATCTTGGCCTCTCTGGCGACGTATCGGACCGAATCTACCGATTTGGTAGTTATTGGTATCTAATTGGTAGTTTGCCAGAAACCGGTCCAAATTACCAATTTGGTATATTTTGGTAGTAAATTGGTAGTTGGTGGGCTGGGGGGTGAGGGGGGGTCGTGCCGGACCTATGCCGGGCCTAGTTAAACCTGGTATTAAACAACCACACCCCCGCGCCGCCGAGCAGGAAGAAACCCGCGCCGTAGAGCCCGGCCCAGAGCCGATAGCGCTTGACGATGTCCGCCTGCGGGTAGGCCGAGAGGATGTAGGGGCGGCTCGAGTCGTTGGTCGGCCCGACCAGATTTATTCCCTCGGAAAACGTCTGCTGCTGCTCCGTGCGCGCGCGCAGGACCTCGCGTCGCGCCTGGGCGCGCGCCAGCATCCATTCCTTTTCGTCAATCCTGCCGTCCTGGTTCAGATCGAAGCGCTCCTTCAGCGCGGCCTGGTCCCGTTTCCATTCTTGCAGCAGGCCGCGCACGTCTTCGTCCACCGTCGTGTGGCCCATGAGGCTGCCGAGATTTTTCAGCAGCCCCAGGGCGTAGAGCTCCTCTCCGGGGTTGATGCGCCATTCGGTGAAGCGGTGGGGGTTGCCCGACGTATGCGCCGCGAGGAAGGCGGTGATGAAGTTCGTGCGCAGCGGCGCGCGCGACATGCCGGAGGACGAGTGCCACACGTCCTTGTGTTTCGGCGTCACCTCCGCCCCTTCCGGGTCAATGACGACGCGCCCGGTGTCGTCCTCGAGCCAGAAGGTCTCGGTGCTCTCGCCCTTATCCACCACCTGCCAGCGGCGCTGGGCGCGCCCGCGGTTGTAGGTCGTGACCTGCTCCTCGACCCGGTAGCGGTACCAGACGCAGGGCAGGCCCGAGAGCGGCGCGACGATGGGCGGGCCGTCCATCAGCTTGCCCGCGCCCTCGAGCTCGATGTACCCCATGGGGGCGGAGCGGATCTTGGAGGTGGGGATGTCCTCGATGGTGCGCGCGCTGTGCAGGTCGCGCCAGGCGCGCCAGGCGGCGAAGGCGGCGGCGCCCGCCAGGAGCGCGATGCCGAACCCGACCGCGACCGGGTCGGACTGGCGGACGGATTGGGTCAGGTCGGCAAACCACTGGCCCAGAGGGCCCGTCGCCGCCATGGCTAGCTGTTGAACAGCGCCTTGACGTTGACGTCCTTGAGTTCCGACTCCTCGAAGGTCAACAGCGGCCGCAGGCCGAAGCGGAACAGGCGCGCCACGATGCCGTCCGGGAACTGCTCGACGCGGACGTTGTTGATGTTGACGGAGTCGTTGTAGTACTCGCGCCGGTCGGCGATCTGCGCCTCGAGCTGCGAGATACGGTTTTGCAGGTGCTGGAAGTTTTCGTTGGCGCGCAGCTCCGGGTAGTTCTCGGCCACCGCGAACAGGTTCGCGAGCCCCACGCGCATCCGGGTCTCGGCCGCGCCGAGCGCCGCCACGTCGCCGGCCTCGCGCGCCTTGCCCACCGCGGCGCGCGCCTGGGTGACTTTCTCCAGCACCTCGCGCTCGTGCTTCATGTACTGCTTGCAGGTCTCCACGAGTTTCGGTAGCTCGTCGTGGCGCTGCTTGAGCAGCACGTCTATGTTCGACCACGCCTGGGAGACGTTGTGTTTCAGGCGCACGAAATTGTTGTAGATCAGAATGACGTAAAGCACGAGCGCGAGCACGACGCCGGTAATGACAAATATGGTGACAGCCATCGGACCCCCTTGAGCGAGCGACGAGTAACCGTTTGTTGGGAGTATAGACGCCGCGCCGTCGCCCGCCAGCCGGACGGCGCGTCAGCGGGCGACGGCGGAGACCTGAAGACCGCCGCAGACCGGGCAGGCGGGGTCGCGGCGCAGTTCGATCGTGCGCCATTCCATGGATGCCGCGTCCAGCAGCAGCAGCCGGCCCTCCAGGGTCCGGCCGATGTCGAGCAGCACCTTGAGCGTCTCGGCCGCCTGGATGGAGCCGATGACGCCCGCGACCGGCGCGAAGATCCCGGTCTCGGCGCAGCGCTCGGCCGGCTCCTGCGTTTCCTGATAGAGGCAGCGATAACAGGGGCCGCCGCGATCGGGGCGGAACACCGACACCTGGCCCTCGAAGCGGATGACGGCGCCGGATATGAGCGGGCGTTGTTCGCGCACGCACGCCTGATTGACGGCGAAGCGCGTGGCGAAGTTGTCGCTGGCGTCCACCACCGCGTCCGCCAGCCGCACCTGTTCCGCGAGCTCGCGCTCGTCGAGTTTCATGTTGATGGCCGTGACCTCGATCTCGGGATTCAGCGCCAGCAGCGCGCGCCGGGCCGACGCGGCCTTGTCCGCGCCGATGGCATCGGTTGAATGGACGATCTGGCGCTGGAGGTTGGTGAGGTCCACCCGGTCGTGATCCACGATGACGAGCCGGCCGACCCCGCTCGCGGCGAGGTACATGGCGACCGGCGAGCCCAGCCCGCCGAGGCCGATGACGAGCACGCGCGCGCGCAGCAGTTTTTCCTGGCCCGCGATGTCCACCTGCGGCAGCAGGATGTGGCGGCAATAGCGGAGAAGTTGGTTGTCGTCCATGGCGTTGCCGGGCTCAGGGGGCCGGGAGGCGGCCTTCGGTGACGCGCTCGCGTCCGGCCAGGTCGCGGTGGCGGACGATGTCACGCAGGCCCGCGTGCTCCAGGAGCGTGCCCACCGCCGGGCCCTGATCGTGCCCGTGTTCGAGCAGCAGCCGGCCGCCGGGCGCGAGGTGGCCGGTGGCCGCGGCGGCGATGCGCCGGATGGCATCGAGGCCGTCGGGGCCGGCGGCGAGCGCCGCACGCGGTTCGAAGCGCACATCGCCCCGGCCGAGATGCGGGTCGCCGGCGCGCACATAGGGCGGGTTGCTCACGATCAGCTCGAACCTCATCCCCGCGAGCGGGGCGAACCAGTCACCCGCGCGGAACTCCACGTTGGCGATACCGAGGCGCGCGGCGTTTTCGCGCGCGAGGCCGAGCGCGGCCTCGGAGATGTCGGTGGCGATGATGTGGAGCCGCGGCCGCTCGCGCGCGAGGGCGAGCGCGATCGCGCCCGAGCCGGTACCGAGATCGGCGACGGTCCATCCGGCGTCCGCGGGGATATGCGCCAGCGCCTGCTCCACCAGCAGCTCGGTTTCGGGGCGCGGGATAAGCGTCGCCGGCGCGACCTTCAGGTCCAGCGACCAGAACTCGCGCCGGCCCGTGAGATAGGCAACGGGCTCGCCCTGTTGGCGCCGCGCGCGCAGCGCATTCCATAGTTGCTCCTCGCTCGCCGTCAAAGGCCGTGCGCCCTGAACGATGAGCCCCGCGCGATCGAGCCCGCATACGTGCATCAGCAGCGCCTCGGCGTCCACCCGCGGGCTGGGACTGGCGGCCGCAAGCTCCGCCGTCGCCCGCGCCAGCGCATCCTGCAAGGTTTTTGCCTTGCAGCTTGCAGCTTGCAGCCTGAAGCTTGAAGCCGATTTCATGCCGTCACCGCCGCCAGCTGCTCGGCCTGGTCCGCGACGCCGAGCGCGTCAATCAGCTCATCGAGCCGGCCTTCCATGACCTGATCCAGCTTGTAGAGCGTGAGGTTGATGCGGTGATCGGTGACCCGCCCCTGGGGAAAATTGTAGGTGCGGATGCGTTCCGAGCGGTCGCCGCTGCCGACGAGGCTCTTGCGCGCGGCCGCCTCCTGCTCGCGTTGTTTGCGCCGCTCCGCCTCCAGCAGGCGCGCGGACAGGACCGAGAGCGCGCGCGCGCGGTTTTTGTGCTGCGAGCGCTCGTCCTGGCACTCGACCACGATGCCGGACGGCAGGTGCGTCACGCGGATCGCGGAGTCGGTCTTGTTGACGTGCTGGCCGCCGGCGCCGCTGGCGCGGAAGGTGTCAATCTTGAGGTCGGTGGGATTGATCTCGATCGCGTCTATCGCCTCCGCCTCCGGCAGCACCGCCACGGTGCAGGTGGAGGTGTGGATGCGCCCCTGGGCCTCGGTCGCGGGCACGCGCTGCACGCGGTGCACGCCGGACTCGAACTTGAGGCGCGAGTACGCGTTCTTCCCCGCGATGCGCGCGATGATCTCCTTGTAGCCGCCGTGCTCGCCCGGGCTCTGGCTCACGATCTCCGCCTCCCAGCGGCGCGCGATGGCGTAGTAGTTGTACATGCGGAACAGGTCGCCGGCGAAGATCGCCGCCTCGTCGCCGCCGGTGCCGGCGCGGATCTCGAGGAACACGTTGCGCTCGTCGTTCGGGTCCTTGGGCAGCAGGTGCGTCCGGATATCCTGCTCGATCCGCGCGATCTCCCGCCCCGCCTGTTCCAGCTCCTCCTCGGCCAGCGCGCGGATGGCGCTGTCCTGGTCCTTGAGCATGGCGCGCGCCACCTCCTGCTGCTCGCCGGCGTGGCGATAGTCCTGGTACAGCCGCACCAGCGGGCTGATCCCGGCGTATTCCTGGGACAGCCGGCGGAACTTGTCCTGGTTGCTTATGACGGCGGGATCGGCGAGCGCCGCGGTGATCTCCTCGGAACGCGCGGCCAGGCCCACGAGCCTCGCCTCGATGGCGGGATTCATGGGTTACTCTTCGTTGAGGTCGAACAGGCGGCGCGCGGCGTCGAGCATGGTGGCGTTGCCGTCGTGATCCGCCTGTTTCAGGGCGTCGGTCGGGGCGTGGGTGAACTTGTTGGTGAGCGCGCGCGCCAGCCACTCGAGCACCTTGTCCTGGTCCTCGCCGCGCGCGAGCCGCGCGCGCGCGCGCTTGAGCTCGGTCGCGCGCACGGCCTCGGCCGACTCGCGCAGCGCCCGGATGGTCGGCACCGCGTCGAGCGCGCGCACCCAGCGCATGAAGTCCACCACCTGGGTGTCTATGATGTGCTCCGCCTCGCGCGCGGCGGCCTCGCGCGACTTGATGTTCTCCTGCACCACGTCCTTGAGATCGTCAATCGTGTACAGATAGACGTCGTCGAGCTCGTCCACCTCGGCCTCGATGTCGCGCGGCACGGCGATGTCCACCATGAACATGGGCCGGTGGCGGCGCGCCTTGAGCGCGCGCTCGACCGCGCCCTTGCCGAGGATCGGCAGTTGGCTCGCGGTCGAGGAGATGACGATGTCGGCGTCGGCCAGGCGCGTGGGTAGCTCCGCGAGCGCGATCGCCTCGGCGCCGACGTGATCCGCGAGCAGGCGGGCGCGCTCGACGGTGCGGTTGGCCACGATCATGTGCCCCACCTTCTGCTCCTTCAGATGGCGCGCGCACAGCTCGATCATGTCGCCGGCGCCGATCAGGAGCACGGTCTGTTCCGAGAGGTCGTTGAAGATCTGTTTCGCCAGCCGCACCGCCGCGGACGCGACCGACACGGCGCTGGCGCCGATGGCGGTGTCGGTGCGCACCTGCTTGGCGACGGTGAAGGTCTGCTGGAACAGGCGATTGAGGACCTTGCCCGTGACGCCGGCCTTGTGCGCCTGGGCGAACGCCTCCTTCATCTGGCCGAGTATCTGCGGCTCGCCCAGCACCATCGAATCCAGCCCGGCGGCCACGCGGAACGCGTGCCGCACCGCGTCCTGGTCCGGGTGGCGGTAAAGATAGGGGTGGATGTCCTGGCGGTTCAGGTGGTGGTAGTCGCAGAACCACTCGATGACGCGCTGGTCGTTGGCCGGTTCCAGCCCGCAGTAGAGCTCGGTGCGGTTGCAGGTGGACAGGATCGCGGCCTCGCCGGCCCCGCCGCGCGCGGTGACCTCGTGCAGGGCGTCGGTCAGCCGGTCCGGCGCGAACGCCGCTTTTTCGCGGATCGCGACCGGGGCGGTGTGGTGATTGATGCCGAAGGCAAGCAGGTGCATGGGGAGACCAAAACGTCGTACCGCAGGGGATTTTGACCCAATGCGACGCCGTGTCAAGTTTTGGGCGCCGCCGGGGTGGTCGGGCGCAGCCGCATCAGGGCCGAGGCGCCGATCCCGCATTCCATTATGAACAATAACAGACCCAGGCCGAACAGTCCCCAGCTTTCGGCCGCGGCCCACTCCGCGAGCAACTGCGCCAGCCCCCAGTTGGCGAGCACCGCGAGCACGCCCAGGGGGACGAGCGCGTGGATTACCGGGCGCCGGGCGCGCTTGAGCGCCAGCACCAGCAGCAGCAGGCCGGCGAGCGCCAGCACCTGGTTGGCGACCCCGAAGACCGGCCAGGTCCCCAGCCAGCCGAGGCCGCGCCCGTCGTGCAGCGCGAACGCCGCGCTCGCGCCCACGGCCAGCCACAGCAGGGTCCGGTCTTTCTGCAGGACCGCCAGCCGCCGCCGCTGGACGAATCCGGTCAGGAGCTGGCGCTGGATGCGCAGGCCGGCCTCCAGGGTGGCGACCAGGAGGCTGATCATGACGGTCGCCGCCGCGGTGCGCGCGAACTCGGCCTCGACGCCGATGGCGGTCGCGTAGCGGGTGAGGCCGTTGAGGTAGAGCAGAAGGATTTTTTGCGGGTCCTTGAGGTTCTCCCACGAGGCGTAAAACCGGTTCCATTCCTCCGCGCTGTCGAAGGCGGCGGCGCCGATCAGGATGGCGCTCAGGGCGATCAGCCCGTCCACCAGCGCCGCGCCGTAGCCGATATAGCGCGCGTCGGTCTCGCGCTCCATCTGCCGCGCGGTGACGCCGTTGGCGACGAGCAGATGAAACCCGGCCAGCGCCCCGGAGGTGAGCGTGACGAACAGCCACGGCGCGACGCCGGGGCCGGCGCGCGGCGCGTTGAATTCCGGCGCCACGAGCGCCGGGTGCTCGACGACCATGCCGCCGTAGAAGGCGAACAGCAGCGCGCCCAGCAGCAGCGCCGTGAGAAAACCGCGCGGGCGCGCGAGCACGTGCTGCGGCAGCCGCGCGGAGTGATAGCCGTAGGCGAAGAGCAGCACGACCCACAGGAAAACGGCGTCGAGCGTGAGCACCGGGCCGCCGCGCAGATCGAGATGGACCGCGCCGGTGATCGCCACCGGCGCCTTCCCCAGCAGCCAGATCAGCAGCAGGCTCAGCGGCAGGACGGCCAGCGCCGCCGGCAGAATCTCGGCGCCCGCGCGCCGGTGCAGGAGCGCGCCCAGGGCCAGGGCGACGACGATGAGCGACCAGAACGGCAGGACCGCGGCGGGAAAGGCGGCCATGAGCTTGGCCGCGAGCCCGGCGCAGGCGGCGTTCAATATGAGCAGGAGGAAAAAGCCGAGGACGAAGAAGAAGTCCGCCGCGCGCGGGCCGATGATTTTCGCCGCCAGGCCCGCGGGCCCGAGACCGGGATGGCGCGCCGACAGCCACAGGCTCCCCAGGCCGTAGGCGCCGGCGGCGACCGCGGTCCCCGCGACCACCCATAGAAAAGCCGGGATCCAGCCCCATATTAAGGAGACGCCGCCGCCGATGACGGTGGTCGCGGCCGCCAACGCCGCCAGATGATGGCCGAATGCGAGGTGGCGGTTGCAGGCCGAATAATCGCGCCCGTCCGCAAGGGTGTGCGCCGGTGTACTATAATTTGGATCGAGGCGGAAAACGCCGAGCGCCAGCAGCTTGGCGTAGAAGCGATAGCCGAACACGAAGACCAGGCCCGCGATCAGCAGCAGAAACAGCGAATTCATGGCGGCGGCGGGCGGTGCATGAGTGTTATTGTAAGCAAAAACGAACCGCCTGTGCCCGACGCCACTCTAACAAGTGAAAGCTATCTCAAAAACACCTGAAACGCAGATGAACGCAGATTGATGAAGAGATAAACGCGGATATCGCATGAATTCTTCATATATCCGCGTTCATCCTTGGTAATTAATCCGCGTTAATCCGCGGATAAAGTATTTCGAGACAGGTTCTAACAAAATCCACACGACTCGGCGCCGCGCGCCGGAGACAAACGCAGATGCTGAGCCTGA
>MFSY01000131.1:9378-12300 GCA_001785175.1 Candidatus Muproteobacteria bacterium RIFCSPHIGHO2_01_FULL_65_16
TCCGCTGTCCCGGCCTTGCTGCTCGCCGCCTGCGCCGTGACGCCGCCGGCCCCGCACGCGGTCGAGACCGAGGCGCCGCCGCAGGACGATCTGCCGGTCGTCGCCCTCGAGCCGGACGTGATGTATGACATCCTCCTCGGCGAGATCGCCGCGCAGCGCGGGCAGGCGGCGGTCGCCACCACCACCCTGGCGCGCGCCGCGATCAGGACGCGCGACCCGCGCCTGGCGGAACGCGCCGCCCTCGCCGCCATTTATGCCCGACGTTACGGCGATGCGCTGCAGGCCGCCCAGCTCTGGGTCGAGCTGCGGCCGAACGCCACCGATGCGCGCGAGGCCATGGCCACGGCGCTGCTCGAGCTCGAGCGGCCGGCGGAGGCCAGGGTGCAGCTGGAAAAGATCCTGGCGCTCGAGACCGCGCGCAACAACCTCGATCTCGCCTATCTGCGCGCCGCCGTGGTGCTCGGGCGGCAAACCAATCGCGCGGCCGCGCTTGTGATCATGCAGAGCCTGGTGGAGATCAACGCGCGGACCCCGGCGGCGCATTTCTCCATGGCCCATCTCGCCGTCCGCCTCGGCGACCTGGACAAGGCCGATGCGACCATAGACCGCGCGCTCGAGCTGCGCCCGGACTGGGAGGAGGCGGCGCTGTTCAAGGCGCGCATACTCGTGTCGCGCAAGGACATGCTCAAGGCGCAGGCCTTTTACGAGGCGTTTCTCGACCGCCATTCCGGCGCCACCAACGTCCGGCTGAATTATGCGCGTTACCTGATTGACCAGAAGCAGTGGGACAAGGCGCTCAGGCACTTCAAGCGCGTGGCCGCCGACACCCCCGACGACGCCGAGACGATGTACGCCGCGGGCCTGCTCGCGTTGCAGACCAACCGGCTCGAGGAGGCGGATAAATATCTCCGGCGTGCGCTCGAGTTGCGCCCGCAGAACGACCAGGCGCGGCTCTATCTCGGCCAGGTGGCGGAGCAGGGCAAGCGTTATACCGAGGCCGTCAAATGGTACGGCGAGGTGGCCCCGGGGGAAAATTATTTCGATGCGCAGGCGCGGCTCGGCGTGGTCATGGCCAGGCAGGGCGATCTCGAGGCCGCGCGCCGCCATCTGCAAGGCATCCAGGCCCAGAACGATCAGCAGCGGGTGCAGCAGGTGTTGGCGGAGGAGCAGATACTGCGCGACGCCAGGCTCTACCGCGAGGCGTTGCAGGTCCTGAACGCCGCGCTCCGGGTGGTTCCGGGCGACAAGGACCTGCTGTATTCGCGGGCGCTGGTGGCGGATAAGCTGGGTGATATGGCGCTGATGGAGGCGGACCTGCGCTCCATCCTGAAGGCCGATCCGAAGCACGCCCACGCGCTCAACGCGCTCGGCTACGCCCTGACAGATCGCACCGGCCGCCACCAGGAGGCGCTCGAGCTGCTGCAGCAGGCGCTGGCGCTCAAGCCCGACGATCCTTATATCCTGGACAGCATGGGCTGGGTGCATTACCGGCTCGGGCGGAACGCCGAGTCCATCAAGTATCTGCGCCGCGCCCTGGAGATCCGCAGCGACGCCGAAATCTCGGCCCACCTGGGCGAGGTGTTGTGGGTCACGGGAAACCGCCGCGAGGCCGAATCCATCTGGGATCGGGCGCTGAAGGACACGCCGGACAACGAGTCCCTGCTCGGCGTGATCAATAAATTTAGGGAGAAGGGAAAGGAGTAAAGACAAAGCAACGGCGGACCGCAGATGAACGCGGATAAGAATGTCAAAAGACAAAACTAACGGCGGAACCACAGATAAACACAGATGAACACGGATATAGGGATCAAAAGGCCAAGGCAGCGTTACTTCAATCTGTGTTTATCCGTGTGCATCTGTGGTTCCAATTAATATTTATTCTGCGTAAATCTGCGTTAATCTGCGGATGAAAATGTTTCTCCGCGTTCATCTGCGGTTCCAGCAACAATAACTCCGCGCCTCCGCGGTGAATTCAACGCCCCCAATGAAGCTCAACGGCCGCGCTTTTCTCTTTTCTCTTTTCTCTTTGCTCGTGCTATCGGGTTGCGCCGGCCTGCCCGAGGGCCCGCCGGTGGATGATCCCGCGGCCGCCTGGCAGGCGCGCGCGGCGCGGCTCGCGCCGCTAACCAACTGGGAGGTGCTCGGGCGGATGGCGTTGCGCACCCCGGAGGAGAGCTGGCAGGCGACGCTGCTTTGGGTGCGCCGTGACGACTCGCACAAGATTGATCTCACCGGGCCGCTCGGGCGCGGGCATCTGCGGCTCACGCAGGACCGGGACGGCGCGCAACTGCGCGACGCCGATCAGAGAACCTACCGCGACTCCTCGGCGCAACAACTGCTGCTGCGCGCCACCGGCTGGCAGGTGCCGCTGGAAGGGTTGAATTACTGGATCCTCGGCCTGCCCGCGCCGGAGGCGGATTCCGGCCGCGACCTGGACGCCCGGGGCCGGCTCTCGGCGCTGCGGCAGTCGGGTTGGGACATCCGCTTCATGGAGTACGCGCGGTACGATGGCTACGATCTTCCGAGCAAGCTGTTCATCAAGCGCCGCGCCGCGCCCGGCGAGCGGGTGATCGGCGCGGACCCGGCGAACGACAGTGTCGTCGAGCTGCGCCTGGTGATCGAGCGCTGGACGTTCAACAGGCGTGACCCGTGATCTGGTACTACGGCGCCGGTTTTTGATTTAAGCTTCGTTCATTCACGACTCACGAATCACCAGTCACGAGTCACGAGTGACAATGCAGACCTGGCCGGCCCCCGCCAAACTGAATCTCTTTCTGCACGTGACCGGCCGGCGCGCCGACGGCTATCACCTGCTGCAGACGGTCTTTCAGTTCCTCGACTACGGCGACGAGCTCGCGTTCCGCGTGACGGACGACGGGCGCATCGCGCGCGCGGCGCCGATCCCGGACGTGCCGGAGGCGG
>MFSY01000131.1:12316-17942 GCA_001785175.1 Candidatus Muproteobacteria bacterium RIFCSPHIGHO2_01_FULL_65_16
CGCGGCGCGCCTGCTGCGGGAGGCGACGGGAGTGCGCCGGGGCGTGGAGATCGCCGTCACCAAGCGCATCCCCGCCGGCGGCGGCCTCGGCGGCGGCAGCTCCGACGCCGCCACCACGCTGCTCGCCCTGAATCAGTTATGGAATCTCCAGTTGCCGCCGCCGGAGCTGGCGGCCCTCGGGCTCAGGCTCGGCGCGGACGTGCCGGTGTTCGTCCATGGCCGCGCCGCCTGGGCCGAGGGCGTGGGCGAGGTTCTCACCCCCATGGAGCTCGAGGAGCCGTGGTACGTCGTGTTGGCGCCCTCCGTCCAGGTCTCCACCGCTGCGGTTTTCGCCGACCCAGAATTGACACACAATACCCCGCCCATCACAATACGCGCCTTTCTGGAGGGCCGGGGGGGCAACGACCTCGATCCCGTGGTGCGGCGTCGCTATCCGGAGGTGGACCGCGCGCTTCGCTGGCTTTCGCAGCATGGAACCGCGCGCATGACCGGTTCCGGCGGGTGCGTGTTCCTGCCGGTGGCGGATCGCGCCGCGGGTGAACGGATTCTGGCGCAGCGGCCGCTGTCCTGCGGTGGGTTTGTGGCGCGCGGGGTGAATCGGCATCCGTTATCAGTAGCAAGTGGCAAGTAGCAAGTGGCAAGGAGCAAGTGGCAAGGAGCAAGTAGTGGCGGGGGTGTCTTGCTACTTGTAACTTGATACTTGCTACTGAACTGGGGCGTAGCCAAGCGGTAAGGCACCGGATTTTGATTCCGGCATTCCCAGGTTCGAATCCTGGCGCCCCAACCAAATAACACCTGAAACGCAGATGAACGCAGATAATGTAAAGAGATAAACGCGGATTTATCACATGAATTCTTCGTATAGCTGCGTTCATCCTTACAAATAAATCTGCGTTAATCCGCGGTTAAAGTATTCTGAGATAGGTTCTAGATAGCCGAGGTTCTACGTGCCGCTCGATAATGTCGTGGTCTTCACCGGGAACGCCAACCCGGCGCTCGCCGAGCTTGTGGTGAAGCACCTGGGGCTGCCGCTGGGCAAGGCCGTGGTCGGCCGCTTCAGCGACGGCGAGGTGCAGGTCGAGATCATGGAGCACGTGCGCGGCAAGGACGTGTTCGTCATGCAGTCCACGTGCGCGCCCAGCAACGACAGCCTGATGGAGCTGCTGGTGATGATTGACGCGGTCAAGCGCTCCTCGGCCCGGCGCATCACGGCGGTGATTCCTTATTATGGATACGCGCGCCAGGACCGCCGGCCGCGCACCGCGCGCGTGGCGATCACGGCCAAGCTCGTGGCGGACATGATCCAGGTCGCGGGCGCGCACCGGGTGCTGACCATGGATCTGCACGCCGACCAGATACAGGGGTTTTTTAACATCCCGACGGACAACATCTACGCCTCGCTGGTGCTGCTCGGCGACATCTGGCGGCAGGAGATCAAGGACCTGCTGGTGGTGTCCCCGGACGTGGGCGGGGTGGTGCGGGCGCGGGCGATGGCCAAGCACCTGGAGGCGGATCTGGCGATCATAGACAAGCGCCGGCCGCGGCCGAACGAAGCCAAGGTGATGCACATCATCGGCGAGGTGAAGAACCGCACCTGCGTGCTGATGGACGACCTCGTGGACACCGCCAACACGCTGTGCGAGGCGGCCGCGGCGCTGAAGGCCGACGGCGCGCGCCGGGTGCTGGCGTACTGCACCCACCCGGTGCTCTCGGGCAACGCCGTGGAGCGGATCGAGAAGTCCGATCTGGACGAGCTGGTCGTGTCCGACACCATCCCGCTGCGGCCCGAGGCGAAGCGCTGCAAGCGCATCCGCCAGCTGAGCGTGTCGGAGCTGCTGGCCGAATCCATGCGCCGCGTGGCGGAAGAGGATTCGGTGAGCGAGTTGTTTATGGAATAAATTCAGTAGCAAGTTACAAGTAGCCAAGTAGCAAGGTAAAATTTTGGTATTACTTGCTACTTGTAACTTGCTACTCGTAGTTACCGCTTTCCCTGGTCGCGGGGGAGGCGATTCATTAAATCAACCTTGGAGATACCAAAGATGTCCACGAAATTCGAACTTAGCGCCGAGACGCGCGATGCGAAGGGCAAAGGTGCGAGCCGCCGCCTGCGTCGCGTCGGCAAGGTGCCAGCCATACTCTACGGCGCGAGCAAGGCGCCGATGACGATCCTGCTGGATCATAACCAGATGATGCGCCACCTGGACAACGACGCCTTCCACACCGCAATCCTGACGGTGAGCGTCGGGGGCGAGAAGGACCAGGCGATCCTGCGCGACTGGCAGATGCACCCGTACAAGCCGCAGATCATGCACGTTGATCTGCAGCGCATCAGCGCGACCGAGAAACTCCATATGAAGGTGCCGTTGCACTTCACCGGCGAGGGCGTCGCCCCCGGCGTCAAGCAGGAGGGCGGCATCGTTGCGCACCTTATGGCCGAGGTGGACGTCACCTGTCTGCCGAAGGATCTGCCCGAGTTCCTCGAGGCGGATCTCTCCGGTCTGCACCTCAACCAGTCGGTGCACCTCTCCGATATCAAGCTCCCCGAGGGCGTGGTGATCACCAGCCTGGCGCATGGCGGCGACAACCTGGCCGTGGCGGCCATCACCACCATCAAGGTGGTCGAGGAAGTGGCGCCCGTGGTTGCGGTCCCGGCGGAGGGCGAAGCGGCTGCGGCTGCTGCTGCGGCCCCGGCCGCGGCGGAGGGCGAGGCCAAGAAGGCCGAAGGCGCCAAGAAACCGGAGGCGGCGGCCAAGGGCGAGGCCAAGAAGGCCGAGGCCCCCAAGAAGGAAGGCAAGTAACCTTGATTTGCGCCGTCTGAATGGACCAGGGAATCTCCCTGATCGTCGGCCTGGGCAACCCGGGCGCGGAGTATGCGGAAACCCGGCACAACGCCGGGTTCCGTTTTCTGGAGGCGCTGCTTTCCGGCGCGGACGCGCGGCTCAAGCACGAGCCGCGCTTCAGCGCCGACGTCGGCCGGCGCGCCATCGCGGGCGCGGAGGTTTGGCTGCTGCGGCCCGCCACCTTCATGAACCACAGCGGCGACGCGGTCGCCGCGTTCGCCCGGTATTACAAGATACCGCCCGGGCGGATGCTGGTGGCGCACGACGATCTCGACCTGTCGCCGGGGGCGGTGCGGCTCAAGATCGGCGGCGGCGACGGCGGCCACAACGGCCTCGCCGATGTAACCCAGAAGCTCGGCACGCCGGACTACGTGCGCCTGCGCATCGGCATCGGCCATCCCGGCGCGGCCGACCAGGTTGTGGCGTATGTTCTGCGCCGGGCGCCGGCGGCGGAGCAGGAGCTGATTGACGCCGCGATCGCGCGCGCCGAGGCGCACATCGCCGACATCGTGCAGGGGCGGTTCCAGAAGGCGATGAACGCCCTGCACGCGCATACGAAGTAATCATGGAACCACAGATGAACACGGATGAGCACGGATTCGCGCATGACCACCTGCAAGAGCTACTGTGGAGAACGATAAATAGCGCGCATCCCGACAAGCCCCGGGTCCCTTCTCCCCGCGGGAGAAGGACAGGATGGGGGAGAGGGATAGAAGCGACATGCACTATTTGACGACCGGATCAGTATCTGTGTTTATCTGTGTTCATCTGTGGTTTCACAAAGGTTAAAATCATATGGGTTTTAAATGCGGCATCGTCGGCCTGCCGAACGTCGGCAAGTCCACGCTCTTCAACGCCCTCACCAAGGCGGGGATCGCGGCGGAGAATTATCCGTTCTGCACCATTGATCCCAACATCGGCATCGTCGAGGTGCCGGACCCGCGGCTCGATGAGCTTGCGAAGATCGTCAAGCCCGAGAAGACCATCCCCACGACCATCGAGTTCGTGGACATCGCCGGCCTCGTGGCCGGCGCCTCCCAGGGCGAGGGCCTGGGCAACAAGTTCCTGGCGCACATCCGCGAGGTGGACGCCATCGCCCACGTCGTGCGCTGTTTCGAGGACACGGATGTGATCCATGTCTCGGGGCGCGTGGACCCGCGCGCGGACATCGGCATCATAGACACCGAACTGGCGCTCGCCGATCTCGAAACGGTGGAGAAGGCCTTGCAGCGCACCGAGAAGGGCGCCAAGGCCGGCCACAAGGAGGAGGCGAAGCTGCGCGAGCTGCTGGCGCGGGTGCGCGCGCACCTCAACACCGGCAAGCCGGTGCGCGGCCTGGGACTCAGCGGCGAGGAGCACAAGCTCCTGAAGCCGGTTTGTCTCCTGACCGACAAGCCGCTCATGTACATCGCCAACGTCGCCGAGAACGGCTTCACGAATAATCCGCTGCTCACGCAGGTCGAGGACATGGCGCGGGCGGAAGCCGCGCCCGTGGTCCCGATCAGCGCCGCGATCGAGGCCGAGCTCGCCGGCATGAGCGAGGCGGACAAGAAGGCGTTTCTCGCCGAGATGGGGCTGGAAGAGCCGGGGCTGAAGCGCGTGATCCGCGCTGGCTACAAGCTGCTCGGGCTGCTCACCTATTTCACCGCCGGCCCCAAGGAGGTGCGGGCCTGGACCGTGCGCGGCGGCAGCCACGCCCCGCAGGCCGCGGGCGTGATCCACACCGATTTCGAGCGCGGCTTCATCCGCGCCGAGGTGATCGCATACGAGGACTACGTGCGCCACCGCGGCGAAGCCGGCGCGCGCGAGGCCGGCAAACTCCGGCTCGAGGGCAAGGACTACGTCGTCCGGGACGGGGACGTGATGCACTTTCGGTTCAATGTTTGAAGTCAGCAGCAAGTAGCGAGTAGCAAGTAACAAGTGGCAAGTAGCAAGTGGCAAGAACAGCCGGGTTTTTCCTTGCTACTTGAAACTTGCTACTTGCTACTCTTACTTGCTTGACACGACCCGCGGCGAAAATTCACAATCCGCCCCCCTGTCCATAGGGACGAGGCCTATCTGAATAATACGGCTATGTAGCTCAGCTGGTCAGAGCGCGGCACTCATAATGCTGAGGTCGGCGGTTCGACCCCGCCCATAGCCACCAATTCCATCGCGTTTGTGCGCGAACCCGACCGCCCGTCGGTCGGCTTCCCGCGCCGGGGGCGGGCGCCCGGGCCAACCCGTTGAACGTAAACACATAGGCCGATCGTCCCAGCCGGGCCGCCACGCATCGGTTCCGGCTTGTGCTTTCGCCGCCCGGCGTAAAGACTGTACTTAATCAAGGATGGCGTCCGCGGGATGAGAGGGACGATCGGGCGTGAGTGGCCCCTTCCCGCGGATTCTGAATTTACGGAGGTCGGCACAATGCTTAAGTGGGGTTTGTGGCTTGGGACACCGTCGCTGATCACGTTTTTGGCCTCGACATACTCGTCGCTGCTGGACAACATCGTATTCATTTTCATTCTTTCGGTGGCGGCGTTGCTCGTGGCGATTCTGCCGCTGATTTACGAGCGCGCCAAACGCTGAGGTCGGTTGTGGTACAGGGACGCGGGCGGCTTCGGCCGCCCGTTTTTTTATGGGCACGCCATACGCCTCGGGTTGAGCCGCCCTGCGGGCGGCGTGTACTTGTGGGTGGCTGACCCACGGCAGGTGACTTTTCTTTGTCCGGCCAAAGAAAAGTCACCAAAAGAAAGGCCGCCCCGGATGGCGCGACTTTTCGCTGCGCGTCCCGCTCCGCGAAAAGA
>MFSY01000132.1:0-1147 GCA_001785175.1 Candidatus Muproteobacteria bacterium RIFCSPHIGHO2_01_FULL_65_16
CGAGGACATCTTCTTCATCAGCACGCGCGACCGCCGGCCGGTCACGGACGAGGCGCGGCTCAAGTGCCTGGAGACCGAGATCGTGCGCCGCCTCGAGCCGGCGCCGGTCGCGCCCGAGTCGCGCTCGGTGGAATTTTGACAGAAGCTGTCAGCCATCAGCCATCAGCAGTCAGCTGACCCCAAACCTGCATTCGCTGATCGCTGACTGCTACCCCCCGAGGTAGGCGGCCTGCACCTGCGGATTGCTCAGCAACGCCTGCGCGCTGTCCGCGAGCGTGACGCGTCCGCTCTCCATCACGTAGCCGCGATCGCTGATCGCGAGCGCGAGCCTGGCGTTCTGCTCCACCAGCAGCAGCGTCACGCCCTCGCGGCTGATGCGCCGGATGACGTCGCCGATCTTCTGCACCAGCAGCGGCGCCAGGCCCATGCTCGGCTCGTCCAGGAGCAGCAGCCGCGGCCGGCTCATGAGCGCGCGCCCGATCGCCAACATCTGCTGCTCGCCGCCGGAGAGCGTGCCCGCCGGCTGGCGCCGGCGCTCGGCCAGGCGCGGAAACAGGTCGTAAACGCGCTCCAGGTCCGGCGCCACGGCCGCGTCGCGGCGGGCGTAGGCGCCGAGCTGGAGATTCTCCAGCACCGTCAAGCGCGCGAAGATGCCGCGCCCCTCGGGCACGAGCACGATCCCGCGGCGCACGAGCTCATGCGCCGGCCGGCCGGTGACGGGCGCGCCGTCGTAATTAATGACGCCGGCGCGCGCCGGCAGCATCCCGCACAGCGCCTTGAGCGTCGTGGTCTTGCCGGCGCCGTTGGCGCCGATCAGGCACACGAGCTCGCCGCGCCCGACCGCGAGATCCACGCCCCGGACGGCCCGGATCTCGCCGTAGGACACCTCGAGCGCCCGCGCCTCGATGAGGTTCATGCCGGCGCCACGCCCAGATAGGCCTCGATCACCCTGGGGTCGCGCTGGACCTCGGCCGGCGCGCCCTCGGCGATTCTCCTTCCATAATCCAGCACCGCCACGCGATCGCACAGCCCCATCACCAGGCGCACGTCGTGCTCGATCAGGAGCAGGGTCACGCCGTCGCGCCGGACCGTCTGCAGCAGGTCGCGCAGACGCGCGGTCTCGCTCGGATTCATGCCCGCGGCCGGC
>MFSY01000132.1:1153-6480 GCA_001785175.1 Candidatus Muproteobacteria bacterium RIFCSPHIGHO2_01_FULL_65_16
AGCGCGAGCAGCGCCGGGTCGGTGGCGAGCGCGCGCGCGATCTCGAGCCGCCGCTGGTCGCCGTAGGAGAGGTGCTTGGCCAGCGCCGCGGCGTGCGCGCCGATGCCGACATAGCGCAGCAGCTCGTGCGCGCGGTTCGCGGTCGCCGCCTCCTCCGCGCGCGTGCGCCGCCCGCGCGCGACCGCCCCGACGATGCCGGCGCGCGTGCGCGCGTGGCGCCCGACCATGACGTTCTCCAGGGCGGTCATGTTGGCGAACAGACGGATGTTCTGGAATGTGCGCGCCACGCCGAACCCGACCACGGCGTGCGGCTTGAGCCCCGAGATCGTGCGGCCGGCGAGGGTGACGACGCCGGCGTCGGGGGTGTAAAGGCCGGTGAGCACGTTGAACAACGTGGTCTTGCCGGCGCCGTTGGGTCCGATCAGTCCGTAGATCTCGCCGCGGCGGACGCCGAGCGTGACGTCGCTCAGCGCCGCGAGCCCGCCGAAATGCTTGGAGACGCCGGCGATCGCCAGCCAGTCCGCGGCCGGCGGCGCGGCGGGGTCAGCGCTGGGCGTCATACAGCGAGGCCTGTTCCTGCGCCAGCACCGAGGCGTCGGACCTGAACTCGCGGCGTCGCCGCTCCGACGGCAGCAGGCCGGCGGGCCGGAGGATCATGATGAGCACGAGCGCGAGCCCGAAGACGAGCATGCGCAGGTCCGCCGGGTCAGCGAGCACGCGCCCGAACACGGCCCGCTGCAGCTCGCCGAGATAGCGCAGCGCCTCCGGCAGGATCGTGAGCAGGATCGCGCCCAGGATCACGCCGGCGATGTTGCCCATGCCGCCGAGCACGATCATGCACAGCACGATGATGGACTCGAACAGATTGAAGCTCTCGGGGCTGATGAATCCCTGGAAACCGGCGAACAGGCCGCCGCTGACGCCGCCGAAGGAGGCGCCCATGGCGAACGCCAGCAGCTTGACGTTGCGCGTGTTGATGCCCATGGCCTCGGCCGCGACCTCGTCCTCGCGGATCGCGACCCAGGCGCGGCCGATGCGCGAGTCCTGCAGCCGGATCGAGACGAAGATCACGAGCAGCGTGAGCGCGAGGAACAGATAGTAATAGGCGTGCACGCCCGGAACGTCCACGCCGAGAAACGTGTGCGACCGGCTGAAGGAGAACGGGCCGATGGCGATCGGGTCTATCAGGTTCACGCCCTGCGGCCCGTTGGTGATGTTCACCGGCGCGTTCAGGTTGGTGAGAAAGATGCGGATGATCTCGCCGAAGCCGAGGGTGACGATGGCGAGATAATCGCCGCGCAGCTTGAGCGTCGGCGCCCCGAGCAGCGCGCCGAAGGCCCCGGCCACGAGCGCGCCGAGCGGCAGCAGCAGCCAGAACGGCAGGTGCAGATCGAAGTGCGGCGAGGCCAGCAGCGCGTACAGGTAGGCGCCGACGGCGTAGAACGCGATGTAGCCGAGATCGAGCAGCCCGGCGTAGCCGACCACGATGTTGAGCCCGAGGGCGAGCATGACGTAGAGCAGCGCGAAGTCGAGGATGCGCACCCAGCCCCGTCCCGCGACGGCGCCGACCGCGAACGGCAACAGCGCGAGCGCCAGCGCGAGCAGCAGGTACGCCGCCCAGACCAGGCGGCGGTCCTGCCGCCACTTTTGCCAGCGTTCGATCATAAGAGAAAAACTGATTTATATGAGTCTTCGCCGCAAAGACGCAAAGAGCGCAAAGATTTCTTGGGTTTTATAGTCATGAGTTTTTCTTTGCGTCCTTTGCGTTCTCTGCGGCAAGAATTCATAAAACCTCAGGCGCGCTCGGCGACGCGCTCGCCCAGCAGCCCCGCGGGACGAAACACGAGCACGACGATGAGCACGAAGAAGGCGAACACGTCCTGGTAGTGGCTGCCGAGGAAGCCGCCCGTCAGCGGGCCGATGTAGCCGGCGCCGAGGGACTCGATCACCCCCAGCAGCACGCCGCCGAGCATCGCGCCGGCGATGTTGCCGATGCCGCCGAGAACCGCGGCGGTGAAGGCCTTGAGCCCGAGCAGGAAGCCCATGTAGTAATGCGCCTGCGTGTAGTACGCGCTCACGAGCACCCCGGCAACCGCGGCGAGCGCGGCGCCGATCATGAACGTGGCCGAGATGACGCGGTCCGGGTTGATGCCCATGAGGGCGGCGAGGTCGGGCGACTGGGCGGTGGCGCGCATCGCGCGCCCGAGGCTGGTGCGCTGCACCAGCGCCCAGAGGCCGAGCATCAGCGCGCACGAGGCCGCGACAATGACGATCTGCAGCCCGGTGACGGTGACGCCGCCGAACTCGAGCCGCGCCGCCGGCAGGATGTCCGGGAAGCTCACGTACTGCTTGCCCCAGACGATCATCGCCAGATTCTGGAGCACGATTGACACGCCGATCGCGGTGATGAGCGCGGCCAGCCGCGGCGCGCGCCGCAACGGACGGTAGGCGACGCGCTCGATCGTGAATCCGAGCGCCATGCACGCCGGGATCGCGGCCGCGAGCCCGATGAGCACGAGCGCGACCCCGGGGAGGTCCACGCCCTGGCCCAGGAGCGCGCCGATCACCGCCAGGCACACCATGGCCCCGATCATCGTGACCTCGCCGTGGGCGAAGTTGATGAGCTCGAGGATGCCGTACACCATGGTGTAGCCGAGGGCCACGAGCGCGTAAATGCTCCCGAGCACCAGGCCGTTGATGATCTGCTGGGTGAAGATGTCCAAGCCTGGTATCCTGATTATTGGAATGGACAGGATTTACAGGGCTACAAACAAATGAAATACAACCTCTGAAAGCATTCAGCCACTGAGGCTGCGCAACAGCGCCTGTATCTGTCGCTTGAGAACCGGGAGGTCTCGCTCGACCACTCCCCACACAACGCCTGTATTGATCCCGAAATAGTCGTGGACCAAGATGTGGCGCATGCCAATGATGTCCTTCCAGGGAATGTCCGGTGCTTGTTTGGACACCTCTTCCGGGATGCCGCGCGCCGCTTCACCGATGATTTGCAGGTGACGGACGAACCAGTTTTGGATCAGCTCGTCTGCCTCGAAGGCATCCTGACCTTTGGCTGCATACCGTTCGATATGCTCAATCGCTTCCAGAATATCGTGTAGCCGCTCGCGCGCATCCCTCATAAGGGCTTGGCCTCACGGAGCACCCTCTCACGCATACGCGGCTTCAGGCCATTCTCGGTAACAACATCCACCTCGCGATGCAGAAGCTCTCGTAAATCCATCAACAACCCGCCCATGTCGAAGAGCGTGCGGCCCTCATCCATGTCGACCAAGAAATCGACGTCACTCCGTTCGTCGGCTTCGCCTCGCGCGACGGAGCCAAAAACCCGCACATTGCGCGCACCGTGCGCGGCTGCAATCCGCTGGATATCGGCCCGCATGGCTTGCAGCAACTTCTGAGCGCTGCCGGGTTTTGGTTTGGATGCTGCCATAACCTTCGTCTGGTCTGGCTAATTGCTTTGTGTGGTTTCTATCCTAACATCTACAGGATTACATGCCTACGTTTGCGATATCCACCGCGGCGATCCCTTCGCGGCGCACGTTACGCCAGAATAGCCCCTCGGCGGTCTTCAGTGTGTTCTCCTCCACCGGCAGGACCGAGAGCAGAACGCCATAGCGCAGGTTAAAATCCGTGAGGATGTCGGCGATACGGTCAATTTCGCGTGTGGGATGGCTTGTCTCGCGCAGCACCAGCAGGACATCCACGTCCGACTCGGCATGCGCCTCGCCCCTCGCCTCCGAACCGTACAGCCACAGCCGCACGTAGCGGTCGCCATAGCAACCGCGCAGGGCGGTGGACAGCTCCCGCAGGATGACGTCAAGTTTTGGGCGGTTTGCAGCCATGACGGCCTCGTCGGATTCCTACATTCGGATTTGCTTGGCTTTTATTCTAGCTTCTACGGAGTTGCCCGCCTACCCAGATGGATTATTCTCTGCGCCTCTGCGTTGAGTTTTTTACGTTGTTACTTCTTCGCGGCGGGCCGGCCGCCGCGGGCCGCGGTCTCGAGCACATCCCAGCGGGCGTCCCGCACGCGGTAGATCGTGATCGCCGCGGCGCGTACGTCGCCCTTGGCGTCGAAGCTGACCGGCCCGGTGACGCCGTTCAGCCGGACGCGCCCGATCTCCGGCAGGTAGCGCGCGGGCTCGACCGAGTCGGCGCGCTTCATCGCCTCGACCATGGCCATCGCGGCGTCGTAGGCGTACGGCGCGTAGGTCTGGATCTGGCCGTACTTCGCGGTGAATTTTTCCCGGAACGCCTTCCCGCCCGGCATCACGTCCAGCGGCAGCCCCGGGGACGAGGCGGTGACGCCCGCGGCGCTCTTGCCGGCGTTCTTGAGAAAGTTCGCGGTCATCACGCCGTCGCCGCCCAGGAACCGCGCCTTGACGCCGAGCGTTTGCATCTGCTTCACCATGGGCGCGGCCTGCGGATCCATGCCGCCGTAGAAAATCACGTCGGGATTCTTCGCCTTGATCGCCGTCAGGATCGCGAGAAAATCCGAGGCCCTGTCGGTCGTGTACTCGCGCGCCACCACCTCCCCGCCCGCGGCGCGCACCGCCCGCTCGACCTCGTCCGCCAGGCCCTGGCCGTAGGCGGTGCGGTCGTCAATGATGGCGACGCGCCGCGCCCCCATTTTCCGCACCGCGAACCGGCCGAGCACCTTGCCCTGCTGGCGGTCGTTGGTCATGACGCGGAACGCGGTCTTGAAGCCCTGGGCGGTGTACTTCACCGCGGTCGCGGACGGCGAGATCTGCGGGATGCCGGCGTCGTGGTAGATCTTGGAGGCCGGGATCGAAGTGCCGGAGTTGAGATGGCCGATCACGCCCTTGACGTGCGCGTCCACGAGCTTCTGCGCCACGATGGTGGCGGTCTTGGGGTCGGCCTGATCGTCCTCGCTCACGAGCTCGAACCGGATCTTCTTCCCGCCAATCACGATCCCGCGGGCGTTGATCTCGTCCAGCGCCAGGCGCGCGCCGTTGTCGTTGTCCCGGCCGAGGTGCGCCTGCGGACCGGTGAGCGGGGCGACCAGACCGATCTTCACTATCATCTCGGCGCCGGCGGCCGGCGCGGCGCCTTCCTTTTGTTCGCAGGCCGCAAGACCCAGGAGCGCGGCCAGGGCCAGGCCGGCGAATTTCAACTGACTCCGCGCATCCACAGAAGGCCTCCTGTCGTCATGATGGAAGGATCGCAAAAACCGGTGAGATTCTAGCGCAGAACACCGGCGGAGGCACGAATCCGGGGGGGGCGCTCAGCCGCCGTCGGCGGGCGGCAGGCGCAACCTGCGGCCGGCGGACAGATCGCTGTCGCCGAGA
>MFSY01000132.1:6525-11303 GCA_001785175.1 Candidatus Muproteobacteria bacterium RIFCSPHIGHO2_01_FULL_65_16
GCGCGCGAGGTAACGCTTGACCCCCTCGAATATCCCCTCCGCCAGCCGGCGCTGGAAGGCGCGGGTGCGCAGTTTTTTCTCCTCGGACGGATTGGAGATGAAGGCGGTCTCCACCAGCACCGAGGGGATGTCCGGCGCCTTGAGCACGGCGAAGCCGGCCTGGGTGACGCGGCTCAGGTGCACCGGCCCGACGCGGCGCAGCCCGGCGAGGATGTCCTCGCCGAGCCGCAGGCTGTATTCGATGGATTTGCTCTGCGACAGATCCACCAGCACCTTGCGCACATCGTCCGGCTTGTCGTTCAGGCTCACGCCGCCGACGAGGTCGGAAAAGTTCTCCCGATCGGCCAGGACGCGCGCGAGCGCGTGGGTCGCGCCGCGCTCCGAGAGCGCATACACCGAGGAGCCGGCGGCGACCAGGCGTCCGGGCAGGGCGTCGGCGTGAATCGAGACGAATACATCGGCGTGCGCCCGGCGCGCGAGATCGAAACGCCGGCCGAGCGCGAGATAATAATCGCCGTCGCGGATCAGCACCGCGCGCATGCCCGGTGCGCGCTCGACGAGCCGCGCCAGGTCGCGCGCCACCGCGAGCGTGACCTCCTTCTCGCGCGTGCGAAAGCGCCGGCCGATCGCGCCCGGGTCCTCGCCGCCGTGCCCGGCGTCAATGGCGATGACGAGCTCGCGCCGGGCCGCCGGCGCCGGCTCCTCCGGGACCGGCGGCGCACGGGCGTCCTCCTCCTCCGCCAATCTGGCGTTGTACAGATCTATGACGAGGCGGTGGCCGTACTGGCCGGCGGGCCCGAGCACGAAGGTGCGCGGCTTGGTCGCCACCTTGAGATCGAGGACAAAGCGCAGCGTGCCCGATTCGGGCGTGCCGGCGCGGATCGCGGCCAGGATCGGATCGCCCGGATCGAGCCCCGGCAGCGCGCCCTGCAGGCGCGCGTTGTCCAGGTCAATGACGATGCGCCGCGGATCTTGCAGCTGGAACAGGCGGTGCTCGAGCGGCCCGCTCAAATCGAATACGAGCCGCGTGTTGTCCGGCGCGCGCCACAGGCGCAGGTTCTGAACGGTGACGGTGCCGGCCTCGCCGGCGGCGGAGAAGATCAGGAACAGCGGGAATAGGACGCGCGCGGCCTTCATGCAAGACCGCCGATCAATGCCGCGCCGTGCTCGGTATGACCCACCAGTTGCACTCTGCGTCCCGTGTTGGCCGCCGCAATCATAACGTCAATGTCCGGCGCTGGCAAAAGGTCACGCGCCCGCTCGGCCCATTCCACGACGCACACCCCGGGGCGCGCGAGGTAGTCGCGCAGGCCGATGAATTCAAGTTCCCGCGGATCCTCCATGCGGTAGAGATCAATGTGATAGAACATGGTCCCGTCGAAGGCATACGGCTCGACCAGGGTGAAGGTCGGGCTCTTCACGGCGCCGGCGTATCCCAGGCCGCGCAGCATCCCGCGCACGAGCGTGGTCTTGCCCGCGCCGAGCGGCCCGTGGAGATAGACCAGGCGCACGCGCCCGACGCCGGCGGCCAGTTGCGCGCCGAGGGCCTCCATATCGGCTTCCGTGGCCACCTGCCGGACGACGCTTCTCATGTCGCTATGCGATTCAAGCGCGCACGGATTAAGGACAGGAGATCGCCCGCGAGCAGCCCGAGCTCGCCCCCGGCCGCGGCCGCGTCGTCGCCGGCGCCGGCGTGGGCCCAGACGCCGAGGCGCGCGGCCGCCCGGATATCGAGGCCCTGCGCGAGCAGGCCCGCGATCGCGCCGGCGAGCACATCCCCCATCCCGCCGCTCGCCATGCCCGGATTGCCGAGATCGCAGAGATCGAAGACGTCGTCCTCGTCCGCGGCGATCACCGTGCCCGAGCCCTTCAGCACGCACACCCCGCCGTAGCGCGCGGCGATGGCGCGCGCCGCGGCGAAGCGGTCGCTCTGGATTTTCTCCGCCGTTTGCTTGAGCAGGCGCGCGGCCTCGCCCGGGTGCGGCGTGAGCACCCGGTCCGCGCGGCGCGCGGGCGTCTGCGCCAGCAGGTTCAGTCCGTCCGCGTCCACCACGAGCGGCAGACGCGCCGCGTGCGCGGCGCGGAACAACATGCGCCCCCAGCGCCCCTGCCCCAGCCCCGGGCCGAGGGCGATCACCGTGGCGCGCTGCAACAGCGGGCGCAGATCCCGGCCCGAGCGCGCGCCGTGGACCATCAGCTCGGGGAAAGTCGCGCCGGCGCACGCGGCGTGCGCCGGATGCGTGGCCAGGGTGACGAGGCCGGCGCCGGCGCGGTATGCGGCCGCGCCGGCGAGACGCGCCGCCCCCGGCATGCCCTGATCGCCGCCGAGCACCAGCACGTGACCGGCCGCGCCCTTGTGCGCGTCGCGCGGACGCCGGCGCAGCAGGCCGCCGAGATTCGCCTCCGTGATGCGGCGGGCGCAGGGCATGCTCGCGCCATAGGCGTCCGGCGGCGCGCCGAGGCCGTCGAAAAATATCCGGCCGCAGTGCTCGCGCCCGGCGCCGGTGAACAGGCCCGGCTTGAGGCCGATGAACGTCACGGTCGCCTGCGCCCGCACCGCCGCGCCATGCACGCGCCCGGTGTCGGAATCAAGTCCCGATGGGATATCAATCGCGAGCACCGGGCGGCCGGCGGCGTTGATGGCCTCGATCGCGGCGCGCCCTTCGCGCTCGACCTCCCGGTCCAGGCCGGTGCCGAAAAGCGCATCAACGATCACGTCGCATGACGCCAGATGCTCCGGGGCGATCTCGCCGACCGCGATCCCCGCCGCCGCGCACATCGCGCGCGCCCGCGCGGCGTCGCCCTCGGCGCGGGGCGCGCCCGCGCCGAGCACGACCGGCGCCAGCCCCTGCTCCCCGGCCAGGCGCGCGAGCACGTAACCGTCGCCGCCGTTGTTGCCCGGGCCGCAGACGACCGCTATCCGCCGCGCGCGCGGGTAAAGCGCGCCGAGCAGTCCGAGTGCGGCCGCGCCCGCGCGCTCCATCAGCTCCGCGCCCGGGATGCCGTGCCGCTCGCGCACGCGCCGCTCGATCTCGCGCACCTGCGTTGCGGTATAGATGGCCTCGGGCAGCGTCATGTTTTTAAATGGACAGGATTAACAGGATTTTTCAGGATTCACAGGATTAATTCAAAAATGTCTAAGTGACAATAACAAAAAAACTCAAAGCAAAGCGCGCAGAGAACGAAAGTGCGCTTAAGAAATAAGGTCTATTCTTTGCGCCTTGGCGTCTTTGCGTTGAGTTTTTCTTTATCGTTCGGGGCTCTTAATCTGGTTTAATCCTGTTAATCCTGCTGAATCTTGTTAATCCTGTCCATTGAAATAGATTAGTATGATAAAAACCGACACGGAGCCCGCACGCCATACCGAAGCCGATTTCGCGCGCCTCGCTGAGGATATCAAGTCCTGGGGGCGGGAACTCGGATTCCAGCAGATCGGAATCGCCGCCACCGACCTCGGCGCGGCCGAGGCGCGGCTGCGCGCCTGGCTCGAACAGGACCGGCACGGCGACATGGCCTACATGCAGGCCCACGGCCAGCGCCGCAGCCGGCCGCAGGAACTTCTGCCCGGCACCCTGCGCGTGATCTCCGCGCGCCTGGACTACCTGCCGCCGGACGCGACGCCGGCGCGCGCGGCGCTGCGCGAACCAACGATCGGATATATCTCGCGCTACGCCCTGGGGCGGGATTATCACAAACTCGTGCGCCGCCGCCTGCAGCGGCTGGCGGAGCGCATCGAGAGCGCCGTCGGGCCGTTCCGTCACCGCGTCTTCAGCGACAGCGCCCCGGTGCTGGAAAAGGCGCTGGCGGAAAAGGCCGGGCTGGGCTGGACCGGCAAGCACACCGTATTGATTCACAGGCGCGCCGGCTCGTGGTTTTTTCTCGGCGAGATCTACACGGATCTGCCGCTGCCGGCGGATGCGCCGGCGCAAAACCACTGCGGCAGTTGCCGCGCCTGTCTCGACGTCTGCCCCACGCGCGCCATCGTCGCGCCGTACCAGCTCGATGCGCGCCGTTGCATCTCCTACCTCACGATCGAGCTGCGCGGCGCCATCCCGCCCGAGCTGCGGCCGCTGATCGGCAACCGCATCTTCGGCTGCGACGACTGCCAGCTCGTCTGCCCCTGGAACCGCTTCGCGCGCGCCTCCGCCGAACCGGATTTCGCCCCGCGGCACGGACTGGACGCGCCCAAGCTCATCGAGCTGTTTTCCTGGACCGAGGAGGCATTCCTGAAACGGACCGAGGGCTCGGCGCTCCGGCGCGCCGGCTACGAGGGCTGGTTGCGAAATATCGCCGTGGCCCTGGGCAACGCGCCGCGGGACGCGGGCGTCGTCGGCGCGCTCGAGACGCGGCGCGAACATCCGTCGGCGCTGGTCCGGGAGCACGTGCAATGGGCCCTTGACCGGCACGCGGCCAAGACCGCGGGCGCGTAGTTAATCACGCGCCGCTGCGTTAAGATTCAGCCCCGGGAATCTCGACAATTGCTGAAAGGATGGTTTTCACCGCGGAGGCGCAGAGACGCGGAGAAAAGGCAACGGCGGAACCACAGATGAACGCGGATAGGAAATAAATAAAGCTATCAGCTAAACAAGCTATCAGCAATCAGCTATCAGCGGTCAGCTTGAATCGTGTCCAAGGGCTCGCCGAGCACCGAAGGCAACGGAAGCACAGACCTGAGATGTGTGGTTTTCCTGGGTCCCCGTATGGCGCAAACCCGAGCACCGCAGGGCTTTGGGAGAGCGCCCCGAAGGGGCGAGGCGGGGTATTCGCGGACACACTTA
>MFSY01000133.1 GCA_001785175.1 Candidatus Muproteobacteria bacterium RIFCSPHIGHO2_01_FULL_65_16
CGAACGGCAACGTCGGCATCGTGGCCAGCGGCATCAACGACATTGACCCGCGCTTCAGCGACGACACCCATGTCAGGCACCACGAGAGCCACGGCCTGTTCCTGCGCCAGAAGGCGGCCGGCACGCACAACGTCCGCACCGTCGCCGGCGACTACATGGTCGTCATGCGCGATGCCTCCTTCCGCGACGGGGTACACGATACGGCTGTTTTCTACGGCGATTTTTCACTCATCAGCAGCGGCGCGGCAAGCTGGAGCCTGACCAAAGTGAGCGATATGGGCGTGATTTCATCCGAGGTCGGCACCGGTACTTATACCGTGGAGACGCAGTGCTTCTGGGCCACGGGGCCGGCCGCCGGCGACCGCCTCCCCTACGGCGACCTGGTGTGCGCGGGTGGGCAGAAGCTCGATGTGATAGTTCTGAGCGATGCCACAAAAGTGATCGCCAAGTTCTTCATCGGCGACGGCGCCAACGTGCTCACGCTGTTCAATCCCGGCACGTTCGACCCGAACGACCCGCGTGTCGGACTTGACCATACCTTCGGCCACGCCGTGCGCCTCGGGCGTCACGCGCGCGGTTGGAAGAGAAACCCGGGCCGTCCGTGAACCGGTCCTGCCGCCGCGCCTCGCCGGCGCGGCGGCCTCTCCCGCCCTCACCCGACCCTTCGGGCCACCCTCTCCCGCCGGGAGAGGGGATGTAAGTGTGAGAACAATTTGCTGTTCCTGCAAAATAGAAGATCGCGCGCGGCTGATTTTTCCGTGCTCCCTTTTTGCCCCAGCTTTGTGCGGCGCGCGCGGCGCCGCACAAGTTTGGAGCACATCTCCCGCCGGCGCGCGCGGCGCGGCCCTCGCTGACGCACGATTTCCAGCGAATTAACGGCGTGCGCGGCGCCGCCACACTTGGCACGGCGGTTGCTATAGGGCAACGTCATCCACTGGAATCGTCGCATGCGTCCCAAGGAAAAACTGGTGCTGATCGGCAACGGCATGGCCGGCGTGCGCGCGCTCGAGGAGCTGCTCAAGGTCGCGCCGGACATGTACGCCATAAGCGTCTTCGGCGCCGAGCCCTGCGGCAACTACAACCGCATCCTGCTGTCGCCGGTGCTCTCCGGCGAAAAGTCCATCCACGATATCATGCTCAACGACGAGTCGTGGTACGCGGACAACTCCATCACGCTGCACAAGGGCCGGGAGGCCGTGCGCATCGAGCGCCGCGCGCGCCTCGTGCTGGCGGCCGACGGCACGAGCGAGTTCTACGACCGGCTGCTCATCGCCACCGGCTCGAACCCGATCGTGCTTCCGGTACCGGGCCACGATCTGCCGGGCGTCATCACCTTCCGCAACATACGCGACGTGGACACCATGGCCGAGGCCGCGCGGCAATACCGCCACGCCGTCGTCATCGGCGGCGGGCTGTTGGGGCTGGAGGCGGCCAGCGGGCTGCTCGCCCGCGGCATGCGCGTGACGGTGGTGCATCTCATGGACACGCTGATGGAGCGCCAGCTCGACGCCGCGGCCGGCGCGATGCTGCACGACTCGCTCGCCCGGCGCGGCATCCAGTTTATGCTCGGCGCGGAGACGCAGGAGATCATCGGCAAGAAGCGCGTTCAGGGCGTGCGCTTCAAGGACGGGCGCGAGATCAGCGCCGACCTCGTGGTCATGGCCGTCGGCATCCGCCCGAACATCGCCCTGGCGAAGCAGGCCGGCGTCTACTGCGAGCGCGGCATCGTGGTCAACGACACGATGCAGACCTACGACCCGCGCGTGTACGCCGTGGGCGAGTGCGTGCAGCACCGGGGCGAGACCTACGGCTTCGTGGCGCCGCTGTTCGAGCAGGCCAAGGTGTGCGCCAACCACCTCGCGGAGATGGGATTCCGCCGCTACCAGGGGTCCATGGCCTCGACCAAGCTCAAGGTCACTGGAATTGACGTCTTCTCCGCCGGCGAACTCACCGGTGACGGCAAGGCGGAAACCATAGTGATGCAGGACGCCGCGCTCGGCGTTTACAAGAAGCTGATCATCAAGGACAACCGCGTCCGCGGCGCGGTGCTGTACGGCGACACCATGGACGGCCCGTGGTATTTCCAACTCATGCGCGAGGGCAGCGACATCAGCGGCATGCGCGCGCGCCTGCTCCACGGCCAGGCGCATCTCGGGAACGCCGGCCACGGCGGCGCGAACGCGGTCGCGGCCATGAGCGATAACGCGGAGGTGTGCGGCTGCAACGGCGTGACCAAGGGCCAGATCGTCGGCGCCATCATCGGGAAGAAGCTGTTCACGCTCGACGAGGTGCGCGTCCACACCAAGGCCTCCTCGTCCTGCGGCTCCTGCACCGGCCTGGTCGAGCAGATCCTGGCGATGACGCTCGGCGGCGATTATTCCGCCGCGCCCGGGGAAAAACCGCTGTGTAAGTGCACCGACTACACCCACGACGAGGTGCGCGGCCACATCCGCGAGCGCCGTCTCACGAGCATGGACGCGGTGTTCGCGGCGCTGAAATGGAAGACACCCGACGGCTGCCCGACATGCCGCCCGGCGCTCAATTTTTACCTGATCGCGACCTGGCCGGCGGAGGCGAAGGACGACCTCCGGTCGCGCCACATCAGCGAGCGGGTGCACGCCAACATCCAGAAGGAGGGCGACTACTCCGTGGTGCCGCGCATGTGGGGCGGCGTCACCAGCCCGGACGAGCTGCGTCGTATCGCCGACGTCGCCGACAAGTACCGCATCCCGGCGATGAAGGTGACCGGCGGCCAGCGCATCGCGCTCGCCGGCGTGAAAAAGGAGGACCTGCCGAAGGTGTGGGCCGATCTCGGCATGCCGTCCGGCTACGCCTACGGCCGGGCGCTGCGCTCGGTGAAGACCTGCGTCGGCAAGGCGTTTTGCCGCTTCGGCACGCAGGACACGCTCGGCATGGGCATCGAGCTGGAGAAAAAATTCTGGGGCATGTGGGGGCCGCACAAGGTCAAGCTCGGCGTCTCCGGCTGCCCGCGCAACTGCGCCGAGGCGACGATCAAGGACTTCGGCGTGGTCGGGGTCGAGTCCGGCTGGGAGCTGCACGTGGGCGGCAACGGCGGGGTCAAGGTGCGCGCCTGCGATCTGCTGTGCAAGGTGGCGACCCAGGAAGAGGTGTTTGAATACGCCGGCGCCTTCCTGCAACTGTACCGCGACGAGGGGCGCTATCTCGAACGCACCGCGCAGTGGGTCGAGCGCATCGGGCTCGCCCACGTCAAGCAACGCGTGGTCGCGGACGCCGAGGGCCGGAAGGCGCTGTATGCGCGCCTGCTCGAATCGCAGAAATACGCCCAGGTGGACCCGTGGGCGGAGCGCGCACGCCAGGGCGTGGAGACGCAGGAGTTTGAACCGCTGAAGGCGATCAGCGATCAGCCGTCAGCTATCAGTTAAGGAAGTTCTGATTAGGTATGATTATTTGCCGCAAAGACGCGAAGAGCGCAAAGAAAAGCATCGGATAATCAACAGAAAAAACCTTTGCGTTCTTTGTGCTGTACAGGGACGTACGAATGTCGCGAGCGCGAGCCTGTAGCCCTACTCGCTTCGCTCGTTCGTCCTGCCTTATGACAGGCGCAGGAGCGACCGTCTTGGCTGTGATAACTTCTTATTCAGAGGTTCCCTAAGGAAGTTCTGAACAAGTAGTAAAGCCGTCGTGCCAGCGAAAGCCGGCATCCAGAATCGGCCTTACGGCCGATGCTTTTCAAATCCTGGATTCCGGCTTGCGCCGGAATGACGACTTAATCAGGGCTTCCCTAAGGCGAAACTCCATGCCTTAAGCTGACCGCTGATAGCTGATTGCTGACAGCCAACCCAACGAGGACACCGATGCAAACGACTGCCGAACACGTTGACGCCGCTGAGTGGCTGGAGATCGGCCACCTAAACGACATTCCGCCTCTCGGCGCGCGCGTGGTGCACACGCCGCAGGGCGACATCGCGGTCTTTCGCACCGGCGCCGACGGCGTCTTCGCGCTGCGCGACCGCTGTCCGCACAAGGGCGGGCCGCTGTCGCAGGGCATCGTCTATGGGGAAAAGGTCGCCTGCCCGCTGCACAACTGGAGCATCCACCTCGACACCGGCCGCGCCGCGGCGCCCGACGAGGGTTGTACCTCGGCTTATCCGGTGAAGGTGATCGAGGGGCGGATTTATCTGTCGCTCGCGGCCAAACCGGCCGCGTGAGCTACCGCATCACCGCGGCGATCAGCTTGTCTTCGATCTCGATGCGCGAGGCGATCTCCTCGCCCATGCGCGACAGCTCGTCGTGGAAGTTGTCCGCGATCTGGCAGTGATCGCCGCAGTCGTAACGGTCGTTGAAGTCGAGCGCCGCCTGCGTGCTGCGGGCGATACGGGGATAGAGCTGCTCCGCAAGCTCGGATATCTCGCGCCGGCGCTCGGTGCCGTTGACGATGCGATCGTAGAGGCTGAAGTGTCCGGCGGCGATGTAGTCCACCAGCACCTGGCAGAAATCCTGCAGCAGCTCGCGCACCGGCTTGTGGTGCTTCTTGTCGTCGAACGGCGCCAGCCCCGCCAGCTTGCAGAACAGCACCAGCATTTCGGTGCGCTCCTCCACCAGCTTGTCAATCAACTCCCTTGATCCGGCGCGGCGCTCTTTGGCGTGTTTCTTGGTTTCGGTTGTCTTGTGGTGTGTGCTCATGAGGCGATCGTCCGTGGCTCCCGGTCGCTAGACTATACGCCGTTCAGGCACGTTTGTTAATTGATCTAACACCCTGAATAAGAAAAGAAATCATCGGTTGCGGCTATAAACCGGCCCCGGGGGGTCCGCCCTTCAGGCCCCGCATGAGCTGCTGGATTCCGCCCTTGCCGAGGCGTTTCATCGCCTCCTGCATCTGACCGAACTGTTTCAGCAGGCGGTTCACCTCCTGCACCGTCACGCCCGAGCCGGCGGCGATGCGGCGCTTGCGCGAGCCGCGGATGATGTCCGGCGCGCGCCGCTCCGCGGGCGTCATGGAATTGACGATGGCGACCAGGCGCCTGAGCGGCTTGTCGTCGAGCTGCGACCGCGCCGCCTCCGGCACCTCCCCCATGCCCGGCAGCTTCTCCATCAGGCTCGCCAGGCCGCCCATCTTTTGCATTTGCAGCAACTGGTCGCGGAAGTCATCGAGATCGAACCCCTTGCCCTTGCCGATCTTCCTGGCGAGCGCCTGCGTCTGCTCCCGGTCGGCGACGCGCTGCGCCTCCTCCACAAGTCCGACCACATCGCCCATGCCGAGGATGCGCCCGGCGACGCGCTCGGGCTGGAACGCCTCCAGGGCGTCGGTCTTCTCGCCGACGCCGAGAAACTTTATCGGCTTGCCGGTGACATGGCGCAGGGAGAGCGCCGCGCCGCCGCGCGCGTCGCCGTCGGTCTTGGTCAGGATCACGCCGGTCAGGGGCAGCGCGTCGTTGAACGCCTTGGCGCTGTTGACCGCGTCCTGCCCGGTCGTGCTGTCCAGCACGAACAACGTCTCGGCCGGGTCGAGCGCGGCGTGGATCGCCTTGATCTCGGCCATCATGGCGGCGTCCACGTGCAGCCGCCCGGCGCTGTCCACGATCACGACGTCAATCAGGCGCCGGCGCGCCTCGGCCAGCGCGGCGCGCGCGATAGCAACCGGATTCTGGTCGGGGCTGCTCGGGAAGAACTCGACACCGACCTGGGCCGCGAGCTTCTGCAACTGCTCGATCGCCGCCGGGCGGTAAACGTCGGCGCCGGCCAGGAGCACGGATTTTTTGTGGCGCTCGCGCAGAAGCCGCGCGAGCTTGGCCGCGGTCGTGGTCTTGCCCGATCCCTGCAGGCCGGCCACCAGGATCGCGACCGGCGGCGGCGCGGCCAGGTTGAGCGGCGCGGCCGCGCCCAGCAGGGCGATGAGCTCCTCGTGGACCACCTTGATCAGGGCCTGGCCCGGCGTGAGGGCGGCGAGCACCTCCCGGCCCGCGGCGCGACCGCGCACGTGCTCCACGAACGCCTTGACCGCCGGCAGCGCGACGTCGGCCTCGAGCAGCGCCAGGCGCACCTCGCGCAGGGTCTCGGCCGTGTTGGCCTCGGTCAGCCGCCCGGCTCCGCGCAGGCGCTTGAGCGTGGCTTGCAGTCTTTGGCTTAAGTTGTCGAACATGAAAGCAGCTATCAGCGGTCAGCTAAAAAAACCAAATCTACCATGCCTTGGGCGTTGCGCTCCAAGCTAATCGCTAATTGCTGATCGCTTATAGCTCGAATATTTCGCCCGGCATCAGCCGCCGGGGCGTGTCGTGCGGGATGTGGCCGGCGATCTCGCGCATGATCGTGTCCTCGCGTCCGGGCATGAGATGGGTGATGTGAATCTGCGCGCGGCGGCGCAGCTTTTGCAGCTCGCCGACGAGCATACGCGGGCACATGTGGCGGGCGATCCTGGCCAGCTCCGCCTCCGCGTCGGTGTAGCTCGTCTCGACGATCAAGTGCTTGAGATCCGCGCAGTCGTTCAGCACCCGCCAGAATTCATCGGTGACGGTGGTGTCGCCGCTGAAGGCGAGGCTGCCGCCCGGGCCGCGGATCAGATACCCCACGGCCGGCACCGCGTGGTTGACCGGGATGGCGCGTATGCTCCTGCCGGCGAGCGTCACCTCTTCGCCCGGGTTCAGGGTCCGAAGCGCAAGGAGCGGCGTCTCCGGGCTGGGGATGCGGGTAAAGTCCGGCCAGATCTTGTCGTTGAAGACATGCGCCTTCAGGGCCGCGACCGTGGCCTCCTGGGCGTGCACCTGCAACGGGGCCCTGCGCCCGGCGCCGAAGGTATCGAGCAGGAACGGCAGCGCCGCCACGTGATCGAGGTGCGAATGGGTCAGGAACACATGGTCGAGCACCAGCAGCGCAGAAGTATCGAGCGCGCCGACGCCGGTGCCGGCGTCAATGAGGACGTCCCGATCGAGGAGGAACGAGGTGGTGCTCCGGCCCGCGCCGATACCGCCGCTGCACCCCAGAACCCGTATCTGCATGAGTGTCCGCCTTGTTTTTGTCTCTGTTGAGGAACGGGTGGGCTACACCCGTCACCATTTTGTGTCGAACCGCCCTTCAGGCGGCGTGTTACTTGTGGGTGGCTGACCCACGGCAGGTAGCTTTTTCTTGCTTGTCCAAGAAAAAGCTACCAA
>MFSY01000134.1:0-507 GCA_001785175.1 Candidatus Muproteobacteria bacterium RIFCSPHIGHO2_01_FULL_65_16
TCCGCGGCGCCGCCGACGCCGGCGTCGTCATCGAGCGCGGTGCAAAACTCAGGACTGAGGACTGAGGACTGAGCAAGGCATGCCCGTCCTTTCCGTTTGTCAAAGCGTTTCCAACTCAGCCCTCATTCCTAAGTCCTCAGTCCTGAATTGTCATGCCTCGGGTTTTTGTCAGCATCGGCAGTAACATCGCCCGCGAGCAGAACATCCGCGGCGCGGTGCGTGCGTTGACTCAACTGTACGGCCCGCTGACGCTTTCCGGCGTGTATGAAACCGAGGCGGTGGGGTTCGCGGGCGACAGGTTTTATAACGTGGTCGCCGCCTTCGATTCCGGCGCGCCGGTCGAGGCGATTCACGCAGAGCTCGTGCGCATCGAGAACGCGCACGGCCGCCGGCGCGGGGACACGCCGCGCTTCGCCGCGCGCACGCTCGATCTCGACCTCCTGCTCTACGGCGACCTGATCCGGCATGACGGTGACATTGACGTCCCGCGCCGCGAGATCGGGGAGC
>MFSY01000134.1:577-955 GCA_001785175.1 Candidatus Muproteobacteria bacterium RIFCSPHIGHO2_01_FULL_65_16
GGAACGGATGTGGAAAAACTTTGCCGGCCGGCGGGAACTGCGGCCGGTAGATCTGGCGTTCGACTAGTGGTCGCTAAGTGTGTGCGGCCACGAAGGTCACGCCGCGTTACGCATCTCCATCACCAAGCGCTTGCCCAAGGCATGCAAAGCCTCCGTCAAACGCGGCAGCTTGGAGGGATGGCGCGGGTCAAGCAAGCGACGGACTTCCTTTTCGTCACAACGCAACCGCCTGGCAAGTTCCGTCTTGGTTATGCCCGATCGGCGCATGGCCGAATAGAGCGCCGCCTTGGCCGCCATCGGCGCGGCGAGCGCGACCCGGCGCTCCCGTGCGCGGGCGCGCGAGGGTCGTGGCAGATCGAGTCCCTGGCGCATGCGGGC
>MFSY01000134.1:967-1308 GCA_001785175.1 Candidatus Muproteobacteria bacterium RIFCSPHIGHO2_01_FULL_65_16
GCCTCGTGCAACGCGTCACTGACGTCCTCGCCCTGGGTGATTGCCTCCGGCACGTCGCGGAAGGTCACGGTGTAGCCGCCCTCCTTGGCCTTGGTCAGGGTAGCGGAATATTCAAAGCTCCACATGGGGCACCTCAGTACAGGTCCTGTTCGGTAATGCCGAGCTGCTTCAGCATGGCGTGAAACGTCCCGGTCTTGAGTTCATCCTTGGGGCTGCGAACCACGGTGAACCGCGCGCCGACGTAAAGCGTTCCGTGACTGCCCTTGCCGCGCTCGGCCCGCCACTCGACGACGATCCCGCGTCGCCTTCCCACCGCCTTCACCTTGCGGATGAACTCGCTT
>MFSY01000134.1:1315-2300 GCA_001785175.1 Candidatus Muproteobacteria bacterium RIFCSPHIGHO2_01_FULL_65_16
CGGATCACACTATCGGACAATATTCACTATCGGACAATATTGACCGACTGTCAATTCGCTTCAGAAACGCCGATGGGGCTTGCGCCCCCTTGGAGCCCCCTGAAAAAAGGAAAAGGGATAAAGGTAAAAATATTTAAAGTGTAGGGTTAAGGAATCCTGGCGCGGCGGAAACCGTGGAGGGCGGTGCGGATGCCCGGCGGCCGCGCCGGACTGGCCGCGGCGGAAATAAAAATCCCCGCCTTGCGGGCGGGGATTTTACCGGGAGAAATTTATCTGCCGCTCTCGGCCTTCAGGACCTGCTTTTCGCCTCCGGGCTTGGACTCCCATTTGGGCAGATACTCCACCCGCTTGGACCTGATGTCCTCGGCGTTCTCCGCCGCCCACTTCCGTCCTTCGTCGTTAACGGCCACTTGCTTGGTGGCGGCCAGCCAGTCGCTCAACTCTTTGCTGGAAAACTGGCCGTTCGCCGGCTCGAAGCTGAAGCGCGCCTTCCACACGCCCATGCGCGGCTGGACCTTGGCATAGTAGGTCCTGCCGGCGGTCAGATCCGCGCGCATGAAATCGGCGCTCTCGCCGATGACCATGAACAGATGCCGGCCGGGACCGGCCTGATAGGCGACATGCGTGTTGGCCGAGACCGTGCCGATATAGCTGTCGCTGTCATAGACCGTGGCCTGGACGGCGCCGCCGAACGAAGTCGGCCGCACGAAATACACCAACGCCTTGCCCGGCGCCGGGCGCGCCACGCGCGCGCCGTCATCCACTACTGTCATGTGCGTGCTGGCGCAGGCCGAAAGCGCCGCCAGCGCCGCCATGGCAAAAACCGCCTTGAATATTCGTTCCATACTTTATGGTCTCCTGGGTGGTTGGTTTTTCAGCGGACTATAGCCTGTCTCAAAATGGTTTCAATGTAGGTTGGGTTAGGCGCGAAGCGCCGTAACCCAACGATTTGTTGGGTTTCGCTTCGCTCAACCCAACCTACCTG
>MFSY01000134.1:2307-2997 GCA_001785175.1 Candidatus Muproteobacteria bacterium RIFCSPHIGHO2_01_FULL_65_16
CCTACCTGGGCTATGTTTTTAATTTTGAGATAGGTTCTACTCATACAACCTGTTTTTATAGACGATGACCGTCGGATGTCCATGGTGGTGCAAAGGTCCGAATTCCGCCTACGCCACCACCCAGCGCCCGCCGTCCACCACCAGCACCTGGCCGGTGACGAAGCCGGCGTCGCGCACGAGGAACAGCGTGGTGCGGGCGATGTCCTCCGGTTCGCCGGAGCGCTTGAGCGGCGTGCGCGAGATGACGCGCTGCTTGGACATCTCGTCCATGTCGCCCTCCGGCCAGAGGATGGCGCCGGGGGCGACGGCGTTGACCCGGATCTCGGGGCCGAGGTCGCGCGCGAGCGACTTGGTCAGCATGACCAGGCCGGCCTTGGCGATGCTGTAGATGGAATAGCCCTTGAGCGGGCGGTCGCCATAGATGTCGCCGATATTGACGATGCAGCCGCCCTGCTTTTTCAGGTGCGGGATCGCCGCTTGGGACAGGAAGAACGGCGCCTTGAGATTGGTGCCGATGATGTCGTCCCACTGCGATTCGCCGGCGGCGCCGATGGGCGTGGGATAGAAACTGGAGGCGTTGTTGACCAGCACGTCGAGCCGGCCGAAGGCCTCGACGGTTTCGTGCACCAGGTTCTTGAGCAGCTTCTCGCCGTTGTTCAGGTCGCCGCGCACCAGCATGACCGACTCGGG
>MFSY01000134.1:3175-8771 GCA_001785175.1 Candidatus Muproteobacteria bacterium RIFCSPHIGHO2_01_FULL_65_16
CCGGCGCGCCGCCCGCCCCCGGCCCCGAGGAACGCGCGCGTTCCGAGCGACTCGCGCGGCTCATCCGCGCGGAGATCGAGGCCGCGGGCGGGGCCGTCGCCTTCGCCCGCTTCATGGAGCTTGCGCTCTACGCGCCGGGCCTGGGTTATTACTGCGCGCCGCGGCGGATTTTCGGCGATCGGGGTGACTTCACCACCGCCCCGGAGCTCGGCTCGCTCTTCGCCCGGTGCCTGGCGCGCCAGTGCCACGAGGTGCTGGCAGAGCTTGGAGGCGGGGACATCCTCGAGGCCGGCGCCGGCTCCGGCGCCATGGCCGCCGATCTGCTGCTCGAGATCGAGGCCCTGAACGGCCTTCCCGATAACTATATGATCCTGGAGCTGAGCGCCGAGCTGAGCGCGCGCCAGAAAGAAACCCTGGAGCGCAAGGCGGCGCATCTTTTAAACCGCGTGCGCTGGCTCGATGACATCCCGGCGCCGGGCTTTCGCGGCGTGATGCTCGCCAACGAGCTGCTCGACGCCATGCCGGTGCAGCGGTTTCGCATCGGCGATCGGGGGCCGATGTTGCTGCAAGTCGGATGGGATGGAAGCGGATTCGCCTGGCGCGAGAAGCCGGCGCCGCCCGAGCTGCGCGCGCGCCTCGATTCGCTCTCCCTGCCCGAGGGCTACACCTCCGAGATCGGCCCGGCCGCCGAGGCGTGGATCAAGGGTGCGGCCGAAAGGCTGGCCGCCGGCGTGCTGCTGCTGATTGACTACGGCTTTCCGCGCGCGGAGTTCTACCATCCGCAACGCGCCGGCGGCACGCTCATGTGCCACTACCGCCACCAGGCGCACGACGACCCGCTGATTCTGGTCGGCCTGCAGGACATCACCGCGCACGTTGATTTCACCGCCGTGGCCGAGGCCGCGGCGGGAGCGGGCCTGTCCGTGCTCGGCTACACGACCCAGGCGGCCTTCGTGCTCGCGTTCGCGCCGGCGCTCGTGGCCGGTTCGGACCCGCGCGATGCGCGGCGGCACCTCGAGCTCACCGCGCAGCTCAAGAAGCTCACCCTGCCGCACGAGATGGGCGAGCTGTTCAAGGTGATCGCGCTCGGGCGCGGATCGCCGCGGCCGCTGAGCGGATTCGCGCTCGTGGACCAGCGCGCGCGGCTATGACAGCTAGCAGGTTGTTGAAAACTCCCTGAAACATCAAAATCCGTCATTCCGGCGAAAGCCGGAATCCAGGAAGTAGAAGTAAATGAAAGCATTGTGTTTAATTCCTGGACACCGGCTTTCGCCGGTGCGACGAGCCCCTTTTTCAACAACCTGCTAGTGAACCCCTGAATAAGTCACCCCGGCGGAAGCCGGGGGCGTCCCGGCGCAACGTAGAAATTACTACATCCCGGTACAGCACAGAGAACGCAAAGATTTTTCTGTTGTTGATCGTCCATGCTTTTCTTTGCGTCCTTCGCGTCTTTGCGACAAATAATCATACTTAATCAGAGCTTCCCTAGCCTCGCACCTCGATGCGGTTTATGACCTGACTGACGCCCAGCAGATACCAGGCGTCCAGCTCCGCCATCTTCTTCTCTTCCGCGGTCGCCACCACGCCGGCGAGCGTGACCGCGCGGTCGCGCACGCGGACGCCGATCTGATCGGCGTGCACCAGCGGGTCCTTCTCCAGCACCAGCCGCAGGGCGTCGGCGATCTCGCCGTCGTTGTCGGCCTCCGGCGGCGCCACCTCGATCTCGACGATCACATCGCGGCGGCCGGGCGCCCACCACGCCAGCACCCCGATCAGGCGCCGGTGCGAGAGGCTGCCGACACGGCCGGTGAGCGTGACGACGCCGTCCTGCACCGCGATCTCGATCACGCCGTCCGCGGCCGGCGGCGCGCGCAGCGACTCCACGAGCCCCTTGTTATGTGCGCGCAGCGCGTGGTTCAGCAGCGCCGGCTCCTGCAGCAGCGCCGCCGCCACCGAGACGCGGACCGCGCCGTCGCCGCGCGGCTCGGACGGCACGACGCGCAGCCGATCCATCACGCCCTGCACGCCGTCTATCCGGCTCGCGTGCTCGTAGGCGCGCTTCTTCGCGACGATGTCCTCGACCTCTCCTTCCAGGATCAACGCCCTCCGCGCGTGGTCGTACTCCACCCGCACCGGATGGCGATGGAGATTGATCGCCGCGTCGCGCTCGAGCGCCGCCAGCACCGCCCGTTCGACCTGATTTTTCTCCGGCATGGTCTCCCCCGCCTGGTTCGGCGCGCGGCCTTAGTGTGGTGTCCCGCAAATATATTGCATAAGTTACATGTAGGTTGGGTTGAGGCGTTTACGCCGAAACCCAACGATCAGGCCAGATTTGTTGGGTTTCGCTGCGCTCAACCCAACCTACCAATCTAGCAATTTCGCAAAGTTATTCCTGGGACGCCACACTAGGCTGCTTGCGGCATGTGGTGGAGCATCTCCTTGAATTTGCCCCATTCGGTGGCGGCCCAGATCTCGGAGTGGGCGTGGCCGTAGGTGCGGATGAGCGTGGACACCTTGGTTGCGGTGTCCACGTCGGGGGCGCGGAAGACATCGAGGTAGTCATACGGGCCGAGGGTGACATAGCTCTGGAGCCACTCGACCTCGGGACATTCGGCGCGGATCCGTTTCATGGCCGTCTGCTCCAGCTGCTCCAGCGACTGCGGCGAGATCGCGGCGTCCGTGGACACCCGGGTGAGCATGATAAAGGTAGACACGGGGCACCTCCTTTTCGCGTGTGCGGCGTGATGGTGAATGCGGCGCCGCACTTCGGCGCGCATGATCGGTGCGGAGCACCGACTACGCGGCAGCATAGGCCGGTCGGTTTTACGCCGCTTTGAGATAAATCAATAACCGGACCGCGCACGCCGTTTATCCCGCGCCGGACTCGAGCCGCGCCTTGACCGCCGCCAGTATTTCCACACTCACCGTGCGGATCAGGGGATTCGCCAGCGGCGCGATGAGCAGCTCCAGCAGCGGATTCGGCAGGCGATATTCCATGGCGAACGACGCGCGCGTGCCGCCCGGCACGGGCTCGAGCTCATAGCTGCCCGAGTTCGCCACGCCCCGGATCGAGCGCCAGGCGAAGCGCCGCGGCCGCCGGCGCTCGGTCACCTCCACGTCCCATTCGAGCGGCACGCCGGCCACCTTTACGCGCCAACGGTAGGTGTCATGCCCGAGCGCGCGGATGTCCCTGATGACGGCGGTATAACGCGAAAAATCCTCGACCCGCGCGATCAGATCGAACACCGCCTCGGGTTCGGCCTTGATCTCAACCGTTTCGCGGATGCTGGGCATGGCGCGTGTTCTGATTTATATGATCATCAAGCTCACCGCGGAGACGCAGAGGCGCGGAGAAAAGACAACGGCGAAACCGCAGATGAACACGGATGAACGCAGATAAGAAATCGAGAGGCAAAAGCGAAGTGTTTTCGATCTGCGTTTATCTGCGCTAATCCGCGGTTCCAATAAAGTTTCAATCTGTGTTTATCCGTGTGCATCTGTGGTTCGAGCATTTTTAATCTGCGTAAATCTGCGTAATCTGCGGATAAAAATGTTTTTCCGCGTTCATCCGCGGTTCCAGTTTCTTTGCCTTAGTGGCAAAAACTCATACCTCAACGCAGCTCCCGGGATCGGCCCGCGGGTCGGGGCCGGCCAGACGCACGATCCGCCGCGCCACCTCTTCCGGCGGCATGCCGATCCGGCGTCCGGAATACTGCACCTGCATGTCCGTCGCCACCCGTCCCGGACACAGCGCGTAGACGCGCACGCCGCGGTCGCGCACTTCCCGGTGCAGGCTCTCCGTGAATCCCACGACCCCGAACTTGGAGGCGCAATAGACGGCGATGTCCGGAAATCCGGAGAGCCCGGCGCCGGAGGCGACATTGATGATAACGCCGCCGCCCTGCGCCAGCATCAACGGCAGCACCGCGCGCGTCGTATACAGCACGCCCTTGAGGTTGACGTCAATCACCGCGTCCATGCTGTCGTAGTCCTCGTCGGCGAACCGCCCGACCCAGGTGACGCCGGCGTTGTTGACGAGGACGTCAATCCGGCCGAAGTGCGCGTGCGCCTTCCGCGCCAGCTGCTCCACCTGCGCGCGGTCGCGCACGTCCGCCGGCGCCGCCAGCACCTCGCCCAGCGCCCGCAGTTGCCGCTCCGCCGATTGCAGCCGCGCGGCGTCCCGGCCGCAGACGGCGACGCGCGCCCCGCCTTCGAGAAAGGCCGCGGCCGTGGCCAGGCCGATGCCGCGCGAGCCGCCTGTGAGCAAGACCGATTTTCCGTTGAAATCTTTGTTATCCATGCCGCCCCGGAATAACTAAGGGTACCTCGAAAAATTGCTGAAAGAATGACTTTCACCGCAGAGAACGCAGAGTACGCAGAGAAAAATCCGTTTTTGGTTCAATAACTCCGCGCCTCTGCGCCTCCGCGGTGAACTCGATGTTCGTTAATAAAACGGTAATTTTATAGGTGCCCGCAAAATTGTTTACGTAGAGCATAAACAAAGCCACAATGCGCGCCCGCAAGCCCCGCTCTATTAAACGCCTGATGAAAATTTATTTCATGCGCCACGGCCAGACGAACTACAACGTCCGCGGCCTGTGCAACGACGACCCGCGAAGCCCCGTGCACCTGACCGCGCTCGGGGAGCAGCAGGCCGAGGCCGCGGCCGAGAGGCTGAAAAACGCGCGGCTCGATCGCATCGTCGTTTCGGAGCTGCCGCGCACGCGCGAAACGGCCGCAATCATCAACCGCCATCACGGCGTTCCGGTGGTGGCCCGTCCCGCCATCAACGATATCCGCTCCGGCTTCAACGACCGGCCGGTGGCCGAATACATGGCGGCGATCGCGCACGACCCGCTGCGCGCGCGGATCAACGGCGGCGAGTCGCTGCTGGATCACAAGGCGCGCGTGCTCGGGTTTCTCGATTGGCTGCGGACCCAGCCGGACCGGGCGGTGCTGGTCATCGCCCACGAGGAGACGCTGCGCGTCATCGCCGCCCGCTTCCGGGGGCTCACGGACGACGCGATGCGCGCGCTCGCCTTCGCCAACGGCGAGATCATCGAATTCGACCTTTAGCGGTTCTGATTTATATGATCATCAAGCTCGCCGTGGAGGCGCAGAGTATTGAATCAAAAAAACAGGTTTTTTTCTCCGCGTACTCTGCGTTCTCTGCGGTGAGAACTCATACATCAGCGCGACGCGCGCCAGAAGCTGAGCGCGGTGAACGCCCACCCCAGGATCAGCAGCGCCATGACCGTCTTCAACTGGCCGGTGGCGAACGCCACGCCGAACTTGATCATCTTCTGCGGATAGAGCGCGAAGCCGGGCATCCCGCCGACGCCGCAGAGATTCCACGCCGCCACGGCGAAACACAGATAACCCGCCGCCTGCATGTCGGCGGCGTCCCGGGAGACCTCGGTCTGGCGCGCACGGTAGTGGCCCCAGAACCAGACCGTGGCGAGCGCGAGCGCGGCGATCAGAACGCCGCCGATCCCGAAATACGCCGGGCTGCGCGCCGCGCCGAAGAGCGCCGGCACCACCATGGCGGCGAACGCGCCGGCCGCCGCCAGGAGCGCGAACAGCGCGACGCGGCGGT
>MFSY01000135.1:0-5912 GCA_001785175.1 Candidatus Muproteobacteria bacterium RIFCSPHIGHO2_01_FULL_65_16
CTGCGCGCGACCCCTTCGGGGCGCTCTCCCAAAGCCCTGCGGGGCTCGGGTTTGCGCCATACGGGGACCCAAAAAAACCACACATCTCAGGTCCGTGCTCCCGTTGCCCTTGGTGTTCGGCGAGCCCTTTGGGGGCACGATTCAAGCTGATAGCTGATCGCTGATAGCTTATTTCTCTCCGCGCCTCAGCGCCTCCGCGGTGAAATCATCGTTTCTGCCTATAGGGCGCACCCGCTCGGTGGGACAACGGTCCTCCGGCCTTTCCTTTCCCCCTGAAACAGGGTTAAAATCGCGCGCTTTCCCGGCCGGCCCGGCCTGCCGCGGCCACCCGGGTTCATACAGAAACGAGGAAGATTAAAGAATGGTCACCATACGTCTGGCGCGCGGCGGCGCGAACAAGCGGCCGTATTACCGCATCGTGGTCGCCGACCGGCGGCGCGCGCTCAACGGCAACTGCATCGAGCGCATCGGATTTTACAATCCCCTGGCGACGGACAAGGAAGAGAAGCTGCGCGTGGACATGACGCGCGTGCAGTACTGGATCGGTAAGGGCGCGAAGCCGACCGACCGCGTGGCGCAACTGCTGAAGCAGGTGGCCCCGGCCTGAAGCACGGCATGACCAATCCGTCGGCCGACGGTTTGGTGACGGTGGGCCGGATCGTCGGCCTGTTCGGCGTAAGCGGCTGGGTCAAGGTCCATTCCCACACACGCCCGCGCGCGGCGATCCTGAAATACAATCCCTGGCGGCTGCGGCTCAAGGACGGCTGGAAGGAAGTCGCGCTGCGCGACGGCCGGATGCAGGGCAAGGGCGTCGTCGCGTCGCTCGCCGGCTGCGACGACCGGGAAACGGCGCGCGGCCTGATCGGCGTGGACATCGCGCTTGCGATCGCGCAACTGCCGCAGCCCGGGCGCGGCGAATTTTACTGGGCCCAGCTCGAGGGCCTCGAGGTGGTGAACCGCGCGGGCGCGACGCTCGGGCGGGTGAGCCACCTGTTCGAGACCGGGGCGAACGACGTGCTGGTGGTGCGGAACGGGCGCGAGCGCCTGATTCCGTACACCGCGCCCGTGATCGAGGGCGTGGATCTGGAGGCGGGCGTGATCCGGGTGGACTGGGAGGACGATGAGACTTGACGTCATCAGCATCTTCCCGCGGATGTTCGACGCCGTCACCGATTACGGCGTCACCGGGAGGGCGGTCAAGAACGGCCTCCTGACGCTGCGGGCGTGGAACCCGCGCGATTTCACGGACGACAGGCACCGCACGGTGGACGACCGCCCCTACGGCGGCGGCCCCGGGATGGTGTTGCTGGCCGAGCCGCTGGCGCGCGCCATCGGCGCGGCGCGCGCGGAGCAGACGACCGGGGCGCGCGTGATCTATCTCACGCCCCAGGGGCGGAGGCTCGATCACGCGGCGGTGCGCGAATTCGCCGCCCGCCCGGGGATGATCCTGCTCGCCGGCCGCTACGAGGGCGTGGATGAGCGCCTGCTCGAGACCGAGGTGGACGAGGAGTGGTCCATCGGCGACTACGTTCTCTCGGGCGGGGAGCTGGCGGCCATGGTGCTGGTGGACGCGATCGCGCGCCAACTGCCCGGGGCGCTGGGGGACGAGGATTCGGCGGCGCAGGATTCCTTCGCCCAGGGCCTGCTCGATTACGAGCATTACACGCGCCCCGAGGTCTACGCCGGGCGCGGGGTGCCGGAGGTGTTGCTGTCCGGCGATCACGAGCGCATCCGCCGCTGGCGGCTCAAGCGCTCGCTCGGGCGCACCTGGCGGCGCCGGCCGGACCTGCTGGCGAAACTGGATTTGACGGACGAGCAGCGCGCGCTGCTCGAAGAATTTAAGAAAGAATCGGAAACCGCGGATGAACGCGGATAGGGGCTGAAGGCTTGAATCGCAGGGTCTTTTAGTTATCCGCGTTCATCTGCGGTTGATATTCTTTAAAGTAAGAGAGGCTAGACCAATGAGCAAGATCATGCAGGAACTGGAAACACGCCAGATGGCGGACAAGAAGATCCCGGCGTTCGTGCCCGGCGACACCGTCGCGGTGCACGTCAAGGTGCAGGAAGGCGAGCGCGAGCGCCTGCAGGCGTTCGAGGGCATGGTGATCGCGCGTCGCAACCGTGGCTACAATTCGTCCTTCACCGTGCGCAAGGTCTCCTACGGCGAGGGCGTGGAGCGTGTGTTCCCGCTCTACAGCTCCGCCATCGCCAAGATCGAGCTCAAGCGCAAGGGCGACGTGCGCCGCGCCAAGCTCTTCTATCTGCGCGCGCTCGAAGGCAAGGCCGCGCGCATACGCGAAAAGGTCTAACGGCGTTTATCCGGACGCGAAAACGGCCGGCTGGGTGACCCCGCCGGCCGTTTTTTTTGGCCTCTTTATAAAAAAACGAGCGGGCTACTCAGCGCTCAGTTCGGGTCGAGCCGCCCTTCAGGCGGCGTGTTACTTGTGGGTGGCTGACCCACGGCAGGTGACTTTTCTTTGCGCGGCCAAAGAAAAGTCACCAAAAGAAAGGCCGCCCCGGATGGCGCAACCCAACCCTGCGCTCCTCAGGCTTTGGGGCCCGCGCTGATCTTACGAGGCATCCTGCCTCGAAGATCAGGCGCGGACATCCTGTCCGCGCCCCCTTCGGGGCGCTCTCCCAAAGCCTTGCGGTGCTCGGGTTTGCGCCATACGGGGATCCCAAGAAAACCACACATCTCAGGTCTGAGCTTCCGTTGCCTTTGGTGTTCCGAAGCCCTTGGGGCACGGTTCAAGCTGATAGCTGATTGCTGATAGCTGATAGTGGTAGGTTGGGGTGAGCGTCGCGAACCCCAACGTAACACAGCCTGTGCCATCTCGATTACTTTTCGTATGTGCACGTGCCTGCCGCCATTTTGTTGGGGTTCATTTCATTCACCCCAACCTACCACGCTCAATAGCTGATAGCTGATAGCTGATTGATCGCTGACCGCTGATAGCTTATTTCTCTCCGCGCCTCCGCGTCTCTGCGGTGAAATCATCGTTTCAGCCCAAGGTCGCGCCATACGGGGGTCCAAAAGCCCGCTTTAAATTCAACAGTGCCTTTTCGGCGCCGTGGCCGGCCCGCCGCCGATCGGTTAAGCTCTCCGGAAACGTGCCTTCCGAAGCGCCACTGATGAAAATCCATCCCCCCCGCCGGCGCCGCCGATTCCCCACAACCGCGGTTTTTCTCTGCGTTCTCTCCGTTTTCTGCGGCGCGCAGGCGTTCGCCGACGATCCCAAACGTATCGAGGCGCTGGTGAAGGGCGGCGCGCCGCACCTGGCGCTCAGCCTGCTCGAGCGCGGGCAGCCGCCGCCGGAGCAGCGGCAGGCGTGGCTGGAGTGGGAGCGCCAGCGCCTCGGCGTGCTGGCCGCGCTGCACGACTGGGACGGCGTCGCGCGGCGCGTGGACCAGATGCCGCCGGACCTGCCGGTTGAATTCCGCCGCTTCGCGCTGCTCGAGGCGGCGCAGGCGCGCCTCGCCGCCGCCGACGCCGCCGGCGCGCGCGCCTACCTGCGGCGCCTGATCTGGCGCGAGCATGGCTCGGCGCGCGAGCTCGCGCGCTGGCGCCGGCTAGTGATCCGCAGCTATCTCCAGGAAGACAACTTGGCCGACGCGCAAAGCGCGTTGTTGCGCTACCAGCAGGACTACGACGCCCGGGACGAGGTGTGGCAGATTTTGCACGCCGAGATCCTGCTGCGGGCGGATAAACCCAAGGCCGCGTTCGAGATGCTCGCCGGCGCCCAGTCGCACGAGGCGCGGCTGCTGCGCGCGCTCGCGGCGCTGCGCGCCGGGTCGCAGCGGCCGCACGAGGTGATGGCGCAGGCCGAGCGCCTGGCGCTGGAATTGCGGAGCAAGCCGGCCTTGCAGCGGCAGGCGCGGCTGCTCCAGGCCGAGGCCGCGGCGCGGGCGCAGAGTCTCTCGGGGCGGGTGCTGGCGCTGGAGCAGGCGCTGGCTCTGCCCGAGGCTCCGGTGCCGGACCGTCTGTTCGCCGCGCGCGCGGACGATCTGTGGTCCGCCTATGACCTGCTGGCCGAGGCCATCGGCGGCGCGCTGCGCCTTCCGGCCGGAAACGACCAGGCGTGGTCCGCCAAGGCCGGTTCCTACGCCCGTCAGGACCGGCATTACGCGCGCGCGCTCCACGCCTACCTGACGATCCGGGGACGCGAGGAGCCGGCGCGTCTTACGGCGCACCAGGAGCTCGCCGACAGCCTGCTGCAGGACGGGGGCGGCGAGGCGCTGCAGGCGTTGTACACGAAATCGGCGCGCTACCCGTCGCTGTACGCCATCCCCGACGCCGTGCGTTACCGCCTGGCCGACAAGGCGCTCAAGGATTTCAACATCCAGCTCGCGGCCGGCCTGGTGAAAGACCTGGCCACGCCGCCGCCCGGGGAGGACGCGGGGGCGTGGGCGCTGCGGCGCGCGCGGGCGCTCGTCTACGCCGGCGATCTTTCCTCCGCGCTGGCGCTGTTGCGCGTGATCCTCGACGGCGAGCGCAAGGTTGACGCCGACCTGGGCGGGCGCGTCCTGCAGGTGCTGTTCGACCTGCAGGCGGTGGGCCGGCACGACGACGCCGTGGCGCTGCTGGAAGCGCTGTTCAAACAGGTGGACAATGAGCGCATGCGGCGCGAGATCCTCTACTGGCAGGCGGAGTCGCGGGCCGCCGCCGGGCGGCAGCTCGAGGCTGCGGAGCTGTATCTGCGCTCCGCGACCTATCCGGACGTGACCGGCGACGACCTCTGGGGGCAGAGCGCGCGCTTTTACGCCGCCGAGGCGCTCGGCAAGGCCGGGCTCGTGCCCGATGCGCGCAATGTCTATCTCAGGCTCCTGCGGTCAACCGCCGATCCCAAGCGGCGCGCGCTGATCGAACGCAACATGCAGCAGCTATGGCTGGCCGAAAAGGAAACGACTACGCGGTGATCGCGGCCCCGATCGGGCGGCTCGGCGTCACGATCCGGGACGGCCGACTCGTGGACATCGCGTTTCTGGGCGCCCGCGTGCGCCCGCGTGCGCCCGCGACCGGCCGCGGCCGGCGCGTCTGTAACCGGATCAACGCCTATTTCTCGAATCCGCGGATTACCTTCGATCTGCCGTTGGACCTCGGCGGCACGCCGTACCAGCGGCGCGTGTGGCGCGCGCTGCGTCGGATCCCGCCGGGCGCGGCCCTGAGCTACGGCGCGCTCGCGCGCCGGCTGCGTTCCTCGCCGCGCGCCGTGGGCGGCGCCTGCCGCGCCAACCCCGTGCCCATCGTCGTGCCGTGCCATCGCGTGGTGGCCGCGACCGGGATCGGCGGTTTCATGGGCCGGCGCGCGGGACCGGCGCTGCGCCGCAAGCAGTGGCTGCTGGAACATGAGCGGACGCGCTGACCTGCCTGTGCGTTCTCGCACGCAGACAGGCGACCTGATCGAGCGCTTCGGCGACGCGCTCTGGACCGAGGACGGTCTGAGCGACAACACCCTCGCCGCCTACCGCGGCGATCTCGCGGGCTTCAGCCGCTGGCTGGAAAAGCGGCGCCTCGGGCTGATCGCGGCGACGCGGGACGATGTGCGCGACTATCTCGCCTATTGCGCCGGCCGCGGGACACGGCCGCGCACCGCGGCGCGGCTGCTGTCCAGCCTGCGCCGGTTTTATCGCTTCGCCGTGCGCGCCGAGCTGCCCCGGGACGATCCCACCGCGCTCATTGACTCGCCCCGCCTCGGCCGGCCGCTGCCGAAGGCGCTCTCGGAAGAGCAGGTGGAGAAGCTGTTGCAGGCGCCGGACGTCTCGACCCCGCTCGGGCTGCGCGATCGGGCGATGATCGAGACTCTGTACGCCACCGGGTTGCGCGTGTCGGAGCTGGTGGGGCTGCGGCTGTCACAGCTCGGCCTCGGGCAGGGGGCGGTGCGGGTGATCGGCAAGGGCGACAAGGAGCGACT
>MFSY01000135.1:5925-6378 GCA_001785175.1 Candidatus Muproteobacteria bacterium RIFCSPHIGHO2_01_FULL_65_16
GAGGAGGCGGTGGCCTGGCTCAGGCGCTATCAGGCCGAGGCGCGCCCGGTACTGGTCCGCCGGCGCGCAAGCGACGCGGTGTTCGCCACCGCGCGCGGCGGCGCGATGACGCGCCAGGCCTTCTGGCACAACATCAAGCGCCACGCCCGCGCCGCCGGCATCGCGGGCGATCTGTCGCCGCACACCCTGCGCCACGCCTTCGCCACGCACCTGCTGAATCACGGCGCGGACCTGCGCGTGGTGCAGATGCTGCTCGGGCACGCGGATCTGTCAACCACCCAGATCTACACCCAGGTCGCGCGCGCGCGCCTGAAGACCCTGCACGCGCAACATCATCCGCGCGGTTAGCTATCCGGCGCCCTGGCGGGCGCACCGCTTCGAGTCGAGCGGCCTGCGGCCGCGTGTACTTGTGGGTGGCTGACCCACGGCAGGTGACTTTTCTTTGCGCGGCCA